>JASHTO010000493.1 GCA_030040515.1 Terriglobia bacterium | reverse complement strand
CCGATCCCGACCTCTGCGCGCGCTACTGCGGCCGCGTGCTGCGCAACGTCCAGGTGGGGCCATCGCCGGACTGGCTGGCGAAGCGGCTGGAAGCGGTTGGGCAGCGGCCCATCAACAACGTTGCCGACGCCACGAATTACGTGCTGATGGAGCTCGGACACCCTCTGCACGCTTTCGATCTCTCCCGCCTGAAGCAGCAGAAAATCATTGTAAGGCGCGCCAAGCCGGGCGAGCCGCTGCGCACCCTCGACGGCGTCGACCGCACCCTCACTTCCGACAATTTGGTGATTGCCGATGGCGCGCACCCCGTGGCTCTCGCCGGGGTGATGGGCGGGGAGGAATCGGAGATTGCCGTGAGCACGCGCCATGTGCTGCTGGAAAGCGCCTGGTTCGATCCCGTTTCGATTCGCCGCACCTCGAAATCACACGGCATGCACACCGAGGCTTCCCACCGGTTTGAGCGCGGCGCGGACATCCAGATGGCGCCGCTGGCGCTCGACCGCGCGGCAGCACTCATCCAGAAAATTGCCGGGGGAGAAATCCTTACAGGGATCATTGACGTTTATCCTCGCCCCTGGCAGCCGCGCGAGTTGACGCTGACCAAGAGCGAAATCTCGCGCCTCTTGGGGACGGAAGTTCCTGAAGTGGAAGTGGAGCGCATTCTGCGCGGCCTGGGTTTTAAGTTCGAAGGCGGAACGCGCGAATGGTGGCGCGTTTCCGTGCCCTCTTTCCGGCTGGATGTTTCGCAAGAAGTCGACCTGGTGGAGGAAGTGGCGCGCCACGCGGGTTACGACCATTTGCCCGCGCGCGTTCGTCCCGCTCTGCCGGGCGTGGAGAAGGACTCGACGCGCGAAAAGGTCATCACCGTTTCATCCTTGCTCGCGGCCCTGGGATTTCATGAAATCATTGCCCCCTCCATGGTCGATCCGGCGGAGAGCGGGCGCTTTGCGGATTCCCAGCCTGTCATTCTGGCGAATCCGCTGAGTCAGGATGCTTCCGCCATGCGCACCTCCGCAATTCCCGGTATGTTGCGAGCCCTCCGCTGGAACCTTGACCGCGGCACGGACGATGTGAAACTCTTTGAGTTGGGCAAGACTTACTGCAGGGCGAATGGCGCGCCGGAAGAGCATCGGGTTCTCAGCCTGGGCGCAACAGGCCATCGCCGGCCGGCATCCGTTTACGATGTTGAAGCGGAGCTGGACTTTTTCGATTTGAAGGGTGATTTGGAGACGGCGCTGGGGGTGTTCGAAGTTCCGGTGTGGAATTTCGAACCAACGGCGCACACTTACCTTCAGCCGGGCAGCAGCGGACGGATGAGTTCGCGCGGCGAGCACTTGGCGGTCTTCGGGTTGCTGCACGAAGATTTGGCGCGCGAGTACAAGCTGCGCCGGCCGGTTTGGACGGCGGAAGTTAATTTCGAGCGGCTGCTGGAATTCCCGCTTCGCGCGCGGAAATTCCAGGCCATTTCGAAATATCCCGCCGTGGAGCGTGACTTCTCACTGCTGGTGCCCGAGGAAGTCCCTTACGTCCGCCTTTGCGCGGCGATTGGGGGGCTGGCGCTTGAGGAGCTTCGCGGGTTCCGGCCCGTTGACCGGTTCCGTGGCAGTGCCATTCCGGCCGGACACTACAGCCTTCTGCTGCGAGTTACGTTTCAGAGTCAGGCGCGCACCCTGACCAGCGAAGAGATCTCGACGTTGAGCCAGCGGCTGCTCGACGCGCTGCGAGGGCTGGGAATCCGCCTGCGGGGGTAAAGCAATTTCTTGCAGCGTCGCTCGATGCGCGCCGTCGGCGGTCGATAGACCGCCGCTACCATACTGACGACTCTTTCCATTGAGGTTCACTTGCCCCACCCCAACGACCAATTCGAGATGCTGGAAGAAAAACTCCAGAAGGCAATTGGTCTCTTCAAGCGAAATCAGACCGAGAAGCGCGCGCTCGAGCAGGAAGTGGCGAAATTGAAAAGCGAAAACAAGGACCGCTCCCAGGCCATCAGCACCATGGAAAAAGAATTGATCACCCTGCGGAAGGAGCGTGAAGACGTGCGCAGCCGCATTGAAAAACTGCTTGAGCGGATAGAGTCGTTGACAAGGTCTGAGCGCGAGGGATAATGAGCGAGGAAAGGCTGTAGCGGCGCTCGATGAGCGCCGTCGGCGGCCGCCCTGCGACCTAAAGCCGTCTTCGCCCTGCGACCTAAAGCCGTCTTCGGGCGACGGGTCGGGCGACGGGTCGGAGACCGCCGCTACAGCCTGGCTCCTTCTTCCCATGGGAGGTCATCGTGGCCAAAGAACCCCAGAGCATCCGGGTGGTGATTTACGACCAGGAATATTTCATGCGAGGTGACCTGAACCAGGAATACATTCAGAAACTCGCACAATACCTGGACGGGAAAATGCGGTCGATTGCGGAACGCACCAGGACCGTGGACACCCTGCGCGTGGCTATGCTCGCGGCGCTGAACGTGGCGGATGAATACCACCAGATGAAAGCCCGCTACGAAGAAGTGGCGAATCACCTCGATGAAAAGCTCGGTGCCTGCACGCAGGCGCTTGATGAACTTCTGAAGGAAGCGGTGTGAACCCGGTTTTCGCCGGAGCGGATGACTTGCAACGGATTTCGGACAACCGATAACCGAACGATGAAAATTCTTTTTATCGGCGACATCTTCGGACAGCCCGGCCGGCGGATTCTTAAAGGAACTCTGCCGGCCCTTCGGAATGAGTTGCAGCCTGATTTGGTGCTGGCCAACGCCGAAAATGCCGCCGCGGGACTCGGAATCACTCCGCCGCTGGTCGATGAGCTGCTGGATCTCGACATTGCCGTTCTGACCTCCGGCAATCACATCTGGGACAAGAAAGAAATTCTTCCCTATTTTCGCGAGCAGGTGAACGGCCGGCTTCTGCGGCCCGCGAATTACCCCGCGAACGCTCCGGGGCGCGGCCTCTTTGTGGGAAAAACTCCGGCGGGAATCGGCTACGCCGTTATCAACCTGCAAGGCCGCGTGTTCATGCCCGCGCTGGACTGCCCGTTTCGCAAAGCGGACGAACTTCTGCGCAGCATCCCCGAGGACGTGAAAATCCGCATTGTGGATCTGCACGCGGAGGCGACTTCCGAAAAACAGGCCCTCGGCTGGTATCTTGACGGGCGCGTAACCGCCGTGCTCGGAACGCATACGCACGTTCCCACCGCGGATGAAATTGTGTTGCCTCAGGGAACAGCTTACATTACCGACCTCGGCATGACCGGACCGTACGAATCCATTATCGGAATGGAGCGGCAGTCGGTGATCCAAAGATTTCTTGACCAATTGCCGACGCGCTTCGAGGTCGCCACCGGCGATGTGCGGCTGTGCGGAGTGCTTCTGGAAGTTGACCCCCCGTCCGGCCGGGCATTGTCCATTCAAAGAGTGCTGCGGAAGTAGTTTCAAAAAAACTCCATGCACCTCGCCCGCGCCATTCAGCAACGCGCTCTGGAAATCGGCTTCGACCTTGCCGGGATCGCACCGGCTTCGGCCGTAAAGGATCTTGAATTCCTGCCCGAGTGGCTGCGTCAAGGCTACGGCGGGGAATTGCATTACCTTGCCGATCGCCGGCGCGAAGATCCGCGGCACGTGCTGCCTTCCGTAAAATCCGTCGTCTGCGTCGGGCTGATTTACGACACTCCATACCCTTATTCCACGGAGATCGAAAACAAGAACGACGGCCATCAGGTTCCGCGCGCGTGGATTTCGCGCTACGGGTGGGGAAGGGATTATCACCGGGTGATGCGCGAGAAGCTCGAGCAAATGCGCGCGAGCATCGAGCAAGCCGCTCCGAGCGCGGAAACGCGCGTTTACGTCGATACAGGGCCGGTGGTGGAGCGTGCGTTCGCGCGCCTTTCCGGAATCGGGTGGATGGGCAAGAACACTTGCTTGATTAATGAACGTAAGGGTTCATGGTTTTTTCTGGGAGTGGTTCTAACCAATCTTGAATTGCCCGCCGATCAGCCCGCGCCGGACCGCTGCGGCACCTGCACTCGATGCCTGGAAGCGTGCCCCACGGGCGCGCTCGTGGAACCCTACGTGATGGACGCTTCGCAGTGCATCGCGTATTTCAATATCGAGCTCAAGGGCTCGATTCCGGAAGAATTTCGCGCCGCCATCGGCAGGAATGTTTTCGGCTGCGACATCTGCCAGGATGTTTGTCCGTGGAATGGACGTCCGTTGCCGGCGGCCAATCCCGCACCGGCCGTTGGCAGTGTTGCCTCCCGCCGATCCGATGCTTCCACCCCGCCAGGAAGCGCCCCAAAGCCTCACATCCCTGACTTTCAACCTTTAAAAATCGAGACTTACCATCAGGACACGGCGCCGGCGGACGAACCACCACCCGCTGAAGCGTTTTCGCTTTTCAACCCCGAACTGGAAAGGTTGGCGGCTCTGAGCGAAGAGGATTTTCGAAGAGCGTTTGCGCGTTCACCTCTCAAGCGCCTGAAGTATCGCGGCTGGCTGAGGAATATCTGCGTGGCGATGGGGAATTCACACGACCGGCGATTCATCCCCTGGCTGGAGAGAGCGGCAAAGAATCCGGACGAAATGGTGGGCGAGCACGCGGTTTGGGCGCTCAGGCAATTGCAGGCAGCAGGTTAGCCCCCTGCGGCCCGTTTAGCGCGAGCGCCGAAACCACGCGCGGCATTTTTATTTTGCCGCTTGGAATCGCTTTTCAATTTCAGCCCAGTTGACCACGTTCCACCACGCAGCCAGATATTCATTGCGACGATTCTGGTACTTCAAATAGTACGCGTGCTCCCAGACGTCGACGCCCACGACGGGATACTTGCCTTCCATCACCGGGCTGTCCTGATTGGCGGTGGAAATGATGTCGAGCTTCCCTCCCTGAGCAATCAGCCAGGCCCATCCTGAGCCGAAGCGCCCCATGCCAGCGGCCGTCAATTTTTCTTTGAAGCTGTCAAAGCTTCCGAAGGCCCCGTTGATGGCCGTGGCGAGCGCCCCGCCGGGTTGCCCGCCGCCCTTATGGGCCATAATTTGCCAAAACATCGAATGGTTGATGTGCCCGCCGGCGTTGTTGCGCACCGCCGTGCGGATGGCTTCCGGAACGATCGCGCAGTTGTTGGCCAGCAATTCTTCCAATGACTTGCCGGCCAGTTGCGGCGCGGATTCAAGAGCTTTGTTCAGGTTGGTCACATAGGCGTTGTGATGTTTCCCGTGGTGAATTTCCATCGTCGCCTTGTCGATGGAAGGTTCGAGAGAGTCAGCAGGGTAAGGCAAAGCAGGTAAAGTAAATGGCATTCATCCTCCTCAAGTCTTCAGCGTTTTAGATGCAACAGCTTAATCGATGGGTTCGGGGACTGTCAAATTTGGATCCTCTACGAAATTGGTCCGGTTTGAATTCTGTAGCGGCGGTCTATCGACCGTCGCGCGCTCCCGCCGAGGCGGGACCGCTACAGTAAAATGCGATGGGAAGACGGCCCGTCTTCGTGCATAATCGCCGGAATCGTGGCCAACTCCATTTTCCACATCTTGTCGGATTTCTTCGCGCGCTACGGCTACTGGGCCGTTTTTTTCGGCGTGATGCTGGAAAACATCGGCGTCCCCGTTCCCGGTGAGACGGTGCTTCTGTTCGCCGGCTTCCTGGCCTATCAGGGAAAAATCCAGATTATCCCGGCAATGCTCACCGCCATGGCCGGGGCCACCGTCGGGGCCTGCCTGGGCTTCGCGGCGGGGCGATACGCGGGCGCAGCGATGGTCGGCCGATTTCTGGGACGATTCCCGCGAATTGCGAAGCGTTACGATGAGGCGCACCAGACGTTTATCAAGTACGGCCAATGGACGGTCTTTGCGGCGCGATTCGTGACGGGGTTGCGGGTTTTTGCGGGATTATTGGCCGGCGCCCTACGCATGTCGTTTCTCGATTTTCTGTTATTCACTTTTGGGGGAGCGGCTTGTTGGGCGATGGTTATCGGTTGCGTGGGCTATTTGTTCGGGAGCAGTTGGGGGAGGCTGGTCAGCATCGTGGGTGGCTTGAACCGAATTGCGCTGATTGCCCTGGCGGGCTGCGTTGCGGTCCTGCTGGTGGTTTACTTGATCCAGAGATGGCGAAAAACCTGACTCGGACTCTGAGCTCAGTCATTCCACTTCTTCAAATCGTCCTTGGCGGCTTTGAAGTCGGGCCGGATGCGCAGCGCGGCCTGAAGCTCCGAGCGCGCATCCGCGGTCCGGCCTTGGCGGGCGAATAACAATCCCAGCAGCCGGTGGGCTTCCGCGGGGTCGGGCTCGCCGCCCTCGGGCTCCTGCGATAGATATTTTCGGGTGTACCCCTCTGCTCGCGAGAATTCCTTGCCGGTTTCCAGGGATGCCTGGGCGGCTTCGTAGAAGGGCCGCAGGTCATCGGGAACGTCCTTTGCCGCCATCGCCAGAGTTCGGTCAAGCTCCTGCCAGCGTTGCTCGTGTGCGAA
>JASHTO010000492.1 GCA_030040515.1 Terriglobia bacterium | reverse complement strand
GGTGGCAGATAACGGCTGTCAAGAACGGTCATGAGCATTCCGCGCTTGGGCGGAGGCGTTGCCGGTCCGGGATTGACGGCTGTTGCCACACTCATTCGGGTTCTTTCACCTGAAGCAGTTCATCGGGTGCGGGATGATCAATGGTTTGAACTTTCCCCGACGGCCAGCGGATGACGGCTTTCTCAATATGTGGATTCTTTCCAAGCCCAAAGTGCAGGCGGCGGTCATTCTCGGCGGCAAATCCGCAGCCACCGGTCACCTCTTGTACCTGCCGCTGGCCATTCCAAAACATCGTGACCTCCGCGCCGATGGCGCTGCGATTGCTGGTCGTGCCTTCCAGATCAAACTCGATCCACTTGTTCTCGGGCGTAACTGTATTCTTATACACCAGCAACGGGCCATTCTGATTGGCTACTATAGCGTCCAGCACGCCGCGGTTCCAGAGATCTGCCAGCGCAATGGCGCGGCCATCATAGGTATCGGTGACGCCCACTGATTGCGCTACATCCACGAACTTTCCCGCGCCGTCATTCAGCCAGACCCGCTTGTTCTGATAACCCGACAAGCTGCGCCCGTCAAACGCGGGCCAGTTTTTTGCATCGCCGATGATCGTACTATTGCCACCGGCGATTTTGGAGAAGTCGTACCAGTAGCTGCGGTTGCGGTCAAGCGAAATGTATCCGTTAACCAGGTACAGATCGAGCGTGCCGTCGTTATTCAGATCGCCAAATTGTGCGCCGAAGCTCCAGCCTCCCAACTCCACATTGAAGTCACGCGCCAGATTTTCATATTGAAGGCCGTCGCCGCGGGTACCCGGCTTCGGCACCCAAAGATTGTTGCCCTGAATCAGGATGCCGTCTTCGGATATATTCGAGACGTAAATCGCATAACGGCCCTGATTCAAAATGTCTCCCACGGCGGCGTTCATGCCGCTCTTGGGGGCAAAACCGACGCCGGTCTGCGAGCCCACTTCGTGAAATTCCTTGCCGTCATTGAAATAGAGTTCCGAGACGCCATAATCGTTGGCAATAAACAGATCGGGATGTCCCGTGCCGCGCAGGTCCGCAGCGGCCGCGGCCAGCGCCCACCGGCGGCTTTTAATACCCACCTGGGCGCTGACTTCCTTAAATTTTCCGTTGCCGAGGTTGTGAAACAGATACTTGCGCCCGCCGTTGTTGGCATACTCAAACTGATTGGGCATGATGCGCGTGGTGGTGAGGTGCCACAGGTCGAGGTTCTCGTCGTAATAGCCGCCGACAAAGAGATCGAGCAAACCATCGCCGTCGTAATCGAACCAGATCGCCGTATTGGCGTTGATCCAAGCCGGCAGGCCGGCCTGCTCAGTCACTCGCGTAAATCCGTGGCCATGATCGTTGTGAAAAAGCTCCGGCTTGCCCCACTTAATCAGGTACAGGTCCTCATAGCCGTCATTGTCATAGTCGCCCCACACGGCGCCCATGGAAACGCCGGTGCCGGGCTGATTCACGTCGGCAATGCCCATCTCCGGGGCCACATCCTTGAACGTGCCGTCGTGCATGTTGCGGTAGAGGGCGTTCTTGCTGCCCTCGGCGCTGTTGACGACATAAATGTCCGGCCACCCGTCACGGTCGAAATCAACAATCGAAACCGACGCTCCCATCGAGGCGACTTCGGGCATGATCGGGTCAAGTTTGTGGTCGAGCGTCGGTGCATGATGAACAAAATCAATTCCCGCCGCGTGCGAAACTTCCTGAAAGTAGAAACCATATCGTGCCAGCGCCGTCTTCGCATCAACTTTTAACCGGTTCGCATCGCGCCACGCGGCGAGCCTCTTCATCACCCAAGGAACACAGAGAAGCGCGACGAAGAAAACGGCAGCCAGTATCCTCGCAATGCGACTTCCCTTCATGATCAGGGCTGGCTCCGCAGCGCGTTTTCGAACACTTCCGGCGTCACGTAGCGCGTGTGGTAGTTCTGCCAGTCCTCGGGATGCTGCCGGTAAACCCACTCATCTTCCAGTTTGCCCGGACGCGTGGTGTACTCGTTCTTGGCGTGATACGGCAACGGCAGAACGGTTTTCGAGAACGTTGAGTTGTAATCTCCGTCCTTGATCCACCCGTCTCCCTTGATCACAAAATCGCGCACCCAGCCTTCCGGCGGCGCGGGTAACTCAGGAAACCGCAGCGATAATTCATCGCCCGAGTTCACGATGACATAGCGATCGTCAATTTGCTTGATCAGTTCCCGCACATCGCCGTAGCGCGTGTAGTAACCGATTAAATCGCGCCAGCGCTGCTTGGTGCCTTCAATCTGGTTATAGTCCGGCACCTCGGGCGCGCCCGCGCCGACCGGCATGTGCATCACAGAGTATCCGCGATAGTGAAGATCGGCCACCGAGGGATCCAAAGTCGTTTCCTTGAGCGGGGCACCCGGCGCCCCTTGCGCCCATTGAATCCGATCCCAATAGATTTCGAGATTCGTGCGCAGCCTTAACTTGCGCGGCGTTCCCGGACGGAAGACACGGGTCAGATTAAATAGAATTGTCTTCTTCCTTCCCGCCGGAAAGCCGAGATTGTCCTGCGCCGTCACCCAGCCGCCTTTGCCATCCGGTACCTCGAGGCT
>JASHTO010000042.1 GCA_030040515.1 Terriglobia bacterium | reverse complement strand
AATGGTGGTCCCCGGAAAGATGACCTTGTTGAGATCCTCAAGGCTGAGGTGGTCGAAGTGCTCATGGCTGAGCAGAACGATGTCCGCCTCATCGCGGCCCGTCACTTTGAACGGATCGGTGTAGAGGGCATTGGAACCCTTGATTTTGAAGGTGTCATGACCAATGCGCGTGAAATCGAGATTCAGAAGTTTCATTCCGCACCTCCGGATTTTGTTTCCGCGCCCCCAACTGCGTGCGGCGCGCACAATGAGCATAGCATCAGTTGCTATGAGACGACGAGGGCAGGGGTTTCGTGACGATTGCACTCACGAAGCGGGTCAACCTTGCCGGGAAAATCGGCCCGCAGACGAGCCTGTTGAGGGAGAGGATTTCTTCGCACGGGTGGGGGCGCAAATTTTAGCGTCGATCTCCGATCGATGGCGGGCGCTTCGACCCGCGGCTTGCGCCGTGGGCTACAAGCTGGCGCCCGCTTCGCGGGCTGAGTTCCAAAACCAACTATTGAGGATGACAAAATATGGTGACCGATCTCCCTTGTAGCGGCGCTCAGCCGGGCGCGGTCAAGGGGTCACATGCAGGGTGGCCGTACCCTGCACCTCGCCTAAAGTGGCGGTAATCGCGGTGTCTCCCGAGGCGAGCCCGCCGGCCAGCCCCCCCGCGCTGACGGTGGCTACACCCGGCGAGGACGAACTCCAACTGACCGAGGTGGTCAAATCCACAAGGCCGCCAGTGCTTAGCGTGCCGGTGGCGAAGAATTGCGTAAAACCGCCCACGGCGACGGTGGCGCTGCCGGGCGATATGGTGATGGCAATCACCGGGGCGCCCACGCTCGCCGTCGCCACCCCGCACACCGCGCCCGCGCAGGCGCTCAGAGTGGCCGCGCCTGGCGCTGCGGCGTAGGCGGCTCCGGAATTGCTCGCGTCATTGCTGATGCTGATTACGCCCAGGTCCGATGAAGTCCAGGTGACCGAGGCAAGCTGTTCCGTGATGCCGCCGGTAAACGTGCCGTAGGCGATGAAGCGCAGTGGCGTGTCCAGTGGAATCGTGGGGTTGTCCGGAGTGAGGGCGATCGAGACAAGGCCCGGAGGCGTCAGCGTGGCGGGATCGTAGAGCTCGGCGCTGGCTAAGGCGCCGAGGCCGTCAGCGCCCCCCGCAATCAGCACCATGCCGTTGTTCAGCAGCGTTGCCGTGGGCTGCTGACGCCCGTAATTCAGGTTGCCCGTCGGAGTAAAAGTTCCGGCGGCGGGGTTATAGAGCTGCGCGCTGTTTAGAAAACCGTTGGAGAGATTATAGCCCCCAGCGATCAGCACCTCGCCGTTGTTCAGTAGCGTCGCCGTGGGTTCTTCACCCTCGGCGCTCAGGCTGCCTGTAAGCGCGAACGTCCCGGTGGCAGGATTGTACAGCTCCGCGATATCGCTATAGAGCTGTGCCTCCGTACCCTCGTTTGCGGTCACCCCGCCCTCGATCAGCACCAGGCCGTTGTTCAGCAGCGTTGCGGTGTGACCCACGCGCACAGTGTTCAGGTTGCCGGTCGCGGTAAAGGTGCCGGTGGCGGGGTTGTACAGCTCGGCACTGGCCAGGATACCGTTCGCGCCCCACCCACCCTCGATCAGCACCAGGCTGTCGTTCAGCAGCGTTGCCGTGTGGTCGTAGCGCGCGGTGATCAGACTGCCGGTGGGCGTGAACGTCCCAGTGGCGGGATTGTACAGCTCCGCGCCGGCGAAGGCCCCGTAGTAATTGCCGCCGGCGATCAACACCAGACCGTTGTCCAGCAGAGTTGCGGTGTGGCCGTAGCGCGCGGTATTCAGGCTGCCCGTGAAGGTGAAGGTCCCGGTGGCGGGATTGTAAAGCTCCGCGGTGAGAATGGGCGTGTAGTTGACTTCGCCGCCCGCAATAAGCACCAGACCGTTGTTCAGCAGCGTTGCCGTGTGATAGACGCGCCCGGTGTTCAGGGTGCCCGTGAGGGAAAAGGTGCCGGTGGCGGGATTGTAGAGCTCCGCACTGTTGGTGACGTCCCCGCTTAAGTCGTATTGGCCTCCCGCGATCAGCACCAGGCCATTGTTCAGCAGCGTCGCCGTGTGACCCCAGCGCGCAGTGTTCAGGCTGTCGGTAAGAACAAAGGTCGCGGTGCCGGTGATGCGGTTCGGCACGGGCGGACCGACGGTTACCGTCGCCGAGCCGCACACCAGGCCCGCGCAGGCGCTGATCGTCGCCGAACCCGCGGAAACAGCCATTGCCGTGCCCGCGTTGCTCGCATCGTCGCTCACGCTTACCACCCCGGGGTTTGAGGATGTCCACACGGCCTCGGCAAGCTGCTCGGTGCTGCCGCTGCTGAACGTGCCGGTGGCCGTAAGCTGCACCGACGCGCCCAGCGGCACCGTGGGATTGCCGGGAGCGATGGAAATGGAGACCAGATTGGGTGGAGTGAGCGTGGCGGGATCGTAAATCTCCGCGATCCCCGACGTGAATTCGTTAATGTCGTAGCCGCCGGCAATCAGCACCGTGCCATTGTTCAGCAGCGTGGCGGTGGCTTGCTGATGGGTGTCATTCAGGCTGCCGGTGATGCCGAACACACCGCTGGTAGGATCGTATAGCTCCGCGCTTGACGAGACGAGTTCAGAATCTCCCGCGCCTCCCGCCACCAAGACCAAACCATTGGTCAACAACGTGGCGGTGTGCCAGCGGCGCGCGTCATTCAGGCTGCCGGTGACCGTGAAGGCTCCGGCGACAGGATCGTAAAGTTCGCCGCTGGCGAAGAACCCGCCCGAGCCGACTCCGCCCGCGATCAACACCATGCCGTTATTCAGCAGTGTGGCCGTGTGCTCCTGGCGCGGGTAGTTCAGGGGGCCGGTGAAGGCAAAAGTTCCCGTGGCAGGATTGTACAGCTCGACGGGTTCGACGAGGCCATCGTCGCTGACCCCGCCCGCAATGAGCACCTGGCCGTTGTTCAACAATGTCGCCGTGTGATACAGGCGGGCATCGCTCAGGTTGCCCGTAAGCGTGAAGGTGCCGGTGACGGGATCGTACAGTTCGGCGCTCGTCAAGATACCGTCCAGGCCCGAGCCGCCGGCAATCAACACCTGGCCGTCGGGAAGCAATGTGGCCGTGTGTGAGTAGCGCGCCACATTCAGGTTGCCGGTTGGGGAAAACGTCCCGGTGGCAGGATTGTACAGCTCGGCGCTGTCCAGATAACCCGTCGGCCCGTACCCACCCGCCATCAAAATCAAACCATTGTTCAATAACTTCGCCGTGTGAGCTTCGCGCGCGGTGATAAGGTTGCCGGTGGAGGTAAAGGTGCCGGCGTTGGGATCAAACAACTCGGCGCTCGAGAGGAAGCCATAGGAGTAGCTGACGCCGCCCGCCAATAACACCTGGCCGTTGGGGAGCAGGGTGGCGGTGTGCTCCACGCGCCCGTAGACCATGGCGCCGGTCACGTTGAATGCGCCCGTGCCGGTAATCGAGCTGGGTCCGGGGGAGCCCACGGCGGCCGTGGTGGAGCCGCACACCGCGCCCGCGCAGGCGGTGATCGTGGTGCTGCCCGTTCCTGCGGCCCACGCCTCGCCGGAATTGCTGGCATCGTTGCTGACGCTCACCACTCCGGGGTTGGAAGAAGTCCAGGTGACTTCATTAAGCTGCTCCGCATCGCCACCGCTGAAGGTTCCCGTGGCCGTGAAGCGTATTCCGCCGCCCAGAGGAATGGTGGGGGCGGCTGGAGCGAGCGAGATAGAAGCGAGATTCGGCGGGGTCAGCGTGACGGGAGTATAGAACTCGGCGCCGGCCGTGACGCCGCCGCTCGCGTCGCTGAAGCCTCCGGTAATCAGCACCGTCCCGTTATTCAGCAGCGTGGCGGTCTGGATGTCGACCGCGACCTTCAAATTGCCTGTGGCGGTAAATGTCCCGGTGGCGGGATTGTAGAGGCTGGCGCTCGCGAGCGGGTTCTGATTGAAGTCCTCGCCGCCCGCCACCAGCACCAGACCATTGTTCAACAGCGTGGCGGTTTGCGAGTCGAGACCCGTGGGAATCAGCGTGGCCAGGCTGCCCGTGTAGGTAAACGTCTCGGTGGCGGGATTGTAAAGCTCCGCGCTGGCAAGGTCCGTGGTGGTGCTCTGGCCCACTCCGCCCACCAGCAGCACCTGGCCGTCGTTGAGCAGCGTGGCCGTGTGATAGTAGCGTGCGGCGTTCAGGATGGTCTGGGATCCGGTGCTCGGGTTGGTGGTGTAGGTGAAGGCCCGCGCGGCGGGGTCGTACAATTCCGCCGTGTTCAGGGCGCCGTCATTGTAGCCGCCCGCGATCAACACCATGCCCGTGGGGAGCAGCGTGGCAGTGTGAGCGTAGCGCGCGTAATTTAAGTAGAAATCAAGCGGGGTGAATGACCCGGAGAGGGGATCGTAAATCTCTGCCGTACTCACAGGCGTGCCGTCGCCGCCCGAGCCGCCCACGATCAGCACCTGGCCGTCGGGAAGCAGCGTGGCGGTGTGCAGGGCGCGCGCGGTATTAAGATTGCCGGTAAAATTAAAGGTTCCCGTGGCGGGGTTGTATAACTCCGCGCTGTTGGTGGGCTCAGCCGAGTTTCCCCCGGGTCCCAGGCCGCCCGCCACCAGCACCAAACCGTTGTTCAGCAGCGTGGCGGTGAAAAAATAGCGCGGCGTGTTCATGTTGCCGGTGGTGGTGAATGTGCCTAGCGTAGGGTCATAGAGCTCGGCGGCGGCGGTGGGGTCGAGGTTGGCGTCGATCGCGCCGCCGGCCACCAGCACCTGGCCGTTGTCGAGCAGCGTCGCGGTTTGGCCCGCGCGCGCGGTATTCAAATTGCCGGTGGATGTAAAGGTGGCGCCGGCCGGAGAGGTGACGGTCAGTGTTGTTGAGCCTTCCAGCACGCTCGGCGGGCTGACCACGATGGGTGGGGCGCTTACGGTCACGCTGTCCGCCTTGGCGGCCGGCGGGGAAGCGGCTGCGGCGAAGCTGGCGGTGATCACCGCGCTGCCCGGCGCCAGTCCAGCGGCCAAACCCGCGCCATTCATTGAGGCTATGCTTGTTGCCGACGACCCCCAACCCACCGAACCGGTCAGATTCACCGTCGTGCCGTCGCTGTAAACGCCGGTGGCGGTGAACTGTTGCGTGTTCCCCGCCACGAGGGAAGGGTTCGCGGGCGTCACGACAATCGAAACCAGTCCGAGGGCTGTTCCCGAGCTGCTCAGCGGAGCTAGGGTGACGGGTAACAAGCCGTTTCCGGCTCTGCCGCTGGGAATCGTTACCCGACCGCGCGACAACTTCTGACTGGGCGCCGCTTCCACTGGCACCGGTCCAGCCGTCCGGGGATTGCCCGCGATCGTTCCGGGAATGCTCGATGCTGTCTCAGCGATTTCTGCCGGAGCCGGTGTAAGGTCCGCCGGCTCAATACCTTTACCCTCCAGAGGGAGGCTTTGTGGCACTTCGTGGTCTGTGGTTTTAACGGTGAGCGTGGCAGTGCGCTGGCCCAGCGCCGAGGGCGTGAAGGTCACCGTGATGCGGCAACTCTCGCCCGAACCCAACGTGTTCGGAGAAATGGGGCAGTTTCCACCCGCAACGTAATCGCCCGGAGCATTTCCACCGTCAATGGCAATGCTGATGCTCCACGGTGTTGCTCCACTATTCTTCACGGCGGTGCCCAGCGCAGCGCTTGTCTGGTTTACGGCCTGGCTTCCGAAAGACAGCTTCGAAGGAGTTAATACAACCGCAGACCTTGCGGTGGGATTGGCCACAGGAACTGGCGAGGGAGATGGCGATTGAGCATTCGCCCCCGCGCCGCCCGGCCGCAGCGCAAGCAGGGCTGCGATCAGGAAGACTAGCCGGAACCTGCCCCTTGCCGAGTGCTTCTTATTCGGGCTCATAAACTTCTCCTTCGAGGGCGCATGATGCGCGACCGTTACGATTCTTATTCCCGAACGAATTCCCCTTTGGCTAGGCCTGCCTCGCGGCCAAATCGCCGATGACAGGGAGATGGAACGGCTCGCGTTTACGTGCTTTGTGCATCAGCACGAGCCAAAGCAGGAAAATGCCCACGCCGAGAACCGGATAAAGCAGCCAAACCATGTGCCGGAGGAATCCGGGTACGACTTCCAGAACGATAAAAAGGATGAAGAAGGCTGCAACGCAGACCACGCTCAAGAAGATGGCCTGGAGGGCGTGGAAGCGTACAAAGTGGTCGCGCTTGTAGGGATCGGTGACCAGAAAGAATATGCCGGTCAAGAATCCGAGCAAGTAACATAGCGAGCCGGCGACGTTGGCTTGCAGAGCGTTCCCGACGGTGGCCACGGGCCCGGTGCCATAGGTACCAGAACCCCCATCCGACCGCGTCGGCCTTCCGCAACTTGCGCAGAACGCCGCTCCCGAGATCAAATCCACGCCGCAATATTCGCATTGCATAACTCGAAGCTCCCCTCAAGTCGTCGCGATGTTGCGCAAGGGGAACCCATGAGTCAAACGAGTTTTGGCTGAATTCCGCCTGAGGGCGCATCTGATTGAATCTTCGCTGCTTGCGCTTTGAGATGAGGACCTTTGCGCAACGGGTCTGAATGGTATAATCCCGAAAACGAAATCCGGAGGACGCGCGGATGGGTTCTCCACCCCGTGTAGGCAAGATCCTAAGGTTCGGCGTCTTCGAGTTAAACCCTGAAGCACCGCAGCTTCGCAGGGCGGGCGTTGTAGTTCGCATCCAGCCTCAGCCTTTGAAGGTGCTTACGGTATTGGTTTCCCATCAGGGTCAGGTGGTTACACGGGAGGAGTTGCGCCGCGCATTATGGGGTGAGCAGACCTTCGTGGATTTCGAGCAAGGGCTGAACTACTGCATTCGGCAGATTCGTGCCGTGCTCGGAGATGAGGCGCAGACGCCGCGTTATGTGGAAACCGTCCCCCGCAGCGGTTATCGCTTCATCGCACTGGTGGAGGGCCTGGGGGATAGCGTTCAACCTGGTACGAGACCTCAAACCGCCCCCCTAAAGTTTGTATCCCGCCGGCGAGTTGCTTGGGGCTTGATCGCCGCCTGCCTGCTGGTCGCCGTGGGGGTAACCGCGTACGTCGTCCGGGAGCGTGCCGCGCACCGGTTTGTCGAAAAGGACACGGTGGTCCTGACGGAATTCATAAACACGACTGGCAATCCGGCTTACGATGGAGTCCTGAATGAGGCTCTCGCCATCCACCTCGAGCAATCACCTTACCTGAACGTCCTTTCCCACGACCGTGTCGCCCAGACCGTCAAAATGATGAACCGGAGCGGCGAGAAATTGACACCCGACATCGCCCGCGAGGTTTGCCTGCGCACGAACAACAAAGCCATGGTGGGCGGAACGATCGCAGAAATCGGCACGCATTACTTTCTGGGACTCCGCGCGGTCGACTGCCAGAGCGGAGACACCCTGGCCAGCGCGCAGGAAGAGGCGGAAAATTCCGATAGAATTCTGTACGCCTTGCAACGAGCCGGCAATCAGTTACGCCAGAGCCTGGGGGAATCCCTGGCGTCGATAAGCCGTTACAACACGCCTTTGCCGGAAGCCACCACATCCTCGCTCGAGGCTCTCAAGGCCTACTCCGCCGCGCGCGCCACGGCCCGGCCGGAAGCCCTTGCCTATCTTCAAAAGGCGGTTCAACTCGATCCCAATTTCGCCCTCGCCTGGGCCGGGCTGGGCGCCCGCTACGACAATTTCGGCCAGCATGGCCTGGCTATGGAAAGTTACAAGCGCGCCTATGATCTGCGCGAGCGGGTGAGTGCCAGCGAGCGCTTCTACATTGAGGCACATTACTTTCAAGGATTCGGCGGCAGCGAAAAGGCCGACCAGATCTATACGCAATGGATTCAGGATTATCCCCGGGATTTTACTCCCTACGGCAATCTGGCCAACAACTACGCAAACATGGGATTCTACGAAAAGGCGGTCGCCTTGAACCTCCAGGCGCTCCAGCTCTCGCCCGATTTCCCAACCTTTATGGGTAATCTCGAAGAGGATTATTTGAACCTTGGCCGCCTGGATGACGCCCGCGCGGTGTTTCAGCAGGCCATCTCGCGCGGCGTGGACGGGGTTGTGCTGCGCTCCGCCCGGTATGACGTAGCTTTCCTCGAAAACGATCAGGCAGCAATGCAGGAGCAGGTGGCTTGGGCCTTCAGTAAACCCGGCGCCGAAGACTGGCTGCTCTCCGCCCAGTCCGATACGGCCGCCTATTCCGGACGTTTGGCCGCGGCGCATGATTTTTCGCAACGCGCCGTGGAATCCGCCAAGCGCAATGGCGCCGCGGAAACGGCCGCCCTCTGGAAAATGAATGAGGCGTTGCGCCTTGCCGAATTCGGTTACCCGGATCAGGCGCGCAGCGCCGTCGGGCAGGCGCTGAGCCTGGCTTCGGAGTCGAATGTGAAGCTGATGGCCGCGCTTGTCCTGGCGCGCGCCGGTGACTCAGCCCGCGCGCGGAGCTTCGCCGATGCGCTCGACCGGGAATTCCCCGCTCATACCCTAATCCAGTCTTACTGGCTGCCCACCATTCGCGCCGCACTGGATCTGAAGCAGGAAAATCCGACGCGAGCCATCGAAGGATTGCGGCCGAGCACAACCTACGAACTCGGTTCGACGGAAATTTTTCAACTGGGAACGATGTATCCCGTCTACATGCGCGGCCTCGCGTACCTGAAATCCGGCCAGGCAGCGCAGGCCGCCGCGGAATTTCAAAAGTTTTTCGACCATCGCGGAGTGATTGTGAATTTCCCCCTGGCGCCGCTTGCACACCTCCAATACGCGCGGGCGCAAATGCAGAACCAGCGTCCGGAAGAGGCGCGCAAAGCCTATCAGGAATTCTTCACCCTCTGGAAAGACGCCGACCCCGGCATCCCCATTCTCAATCAGGCAAAGGCGGAATTTGCCAAGCTGCCGTTAACGGCAAGAGGGAATCGGGCGCGGAGAAATTGCCCCGAGCACTAGCGACTGCGCGCGCCATCATGAATTTCGCGTTTCATGAGGTTGGTTACCCGTAATTCGATGGCCTCACCTTTCGGGAATCCCCGAGAGTGTTACAAGGCTAGTCAAGAAGCCTGGAGGTTGAGAACGTTCAAACCATTTCTGACATCTTGGTTCGGCAGAATATTCCGGTCACTGCATTTTTGATCGTGGTCATTTCCACCGGCCCCACCATGTGGGTTGCCCTTTTTCACGCTAAAGTCGGCCATGGGGAAGATTCGGGCGCGGCAATCTTTCTGGCGATCTACTGCGGTCTATGCATCTTCGATTTAGAGGACGGGGCGCGCTCGATGCTCAGGAGTTCTCTTGACAACTTCCACCAAGAACGGCGGGAAGCTTTGAAGATGTCCGACGAGTTTGTGTTACACTCTTTGCGACACACTTACGGGACACGGTTTGGCGAAGGTGGGGCGGATGCCTTCTCGTTCATGCGGTCTATGGGGCGTTCGAGCGTGACAATCCGTCAGCGGTATGTCCGCCCCGCGCCGGGAGCTCTCGAAAGAGCCGTTGAACGCTTGGAGGCGCTCAACTAGAAGGCCTTGAACCGGCTGTCGGAGGGCGGAAGATCAGAGCTACCGGCATCGCATCCTGCTACAAATTCCGCAACACCGGCAGAGGAGTTGTCCGTAAGTCTTTGATGGGCCGTTAGCTCAATTGGCAGAGCAACTGACTCTTAATCAGTAGGTTGGGGGTTCGATTCCCTCACGGCTCACCA
>JASHTO010000041.1 GCA_030040515.1 Terriglobia bacterium | reverse complement strand
TTAAAATTCTTGGGGGGAACCTTGGTGGCAGTGTAAAGCTTCTTCCCCGGATTGTTGCGAATCAGCCATCCAAGCAACTTCTCGCTGCGGCCCCGCCCATAGACCCAAGCCGTGTCAAATAAATTGCAGCCTAACTCAACGGCCCGCTGCAGGGCCTGCTTGGATTCATCATCGTTGGAGTCTGCCCAATCGCCCATGCCAAACATTCCATAGCCAAACTCCGTGACTTTCCATCCCACGCGCCCGAACTTTCTATAGTTCATAGCCTATCCTCCATCGAGATTCAACATATCCCACAAACCTTGATAAGATATTTTGATAACAATGATGACGATCTCATCTAACCAAAGAACTATGTTTTCCTATCATCCACCAAATTAAGCGTATGATAATATAGAATCATCAATAGATGTCAAGAACAGTTTCTGGTGGGCGTCAGGGCCAAAACGCGTTGATTTAACTGGGAAACGGCGATGGCCCGTTCATGTTTGCCCCTTTCTCGCCACGGACTCCTGCCGGACTGCCATGGTGTCGGGTAGACGGCAGTGGCACCGCCGGGGTTCTCGGCCCAAAACCCTCCCTTCAGTCTTCTGGACAGCTCGGTCGTTCGACTCGCCGGGCTCACGCTGGCCGAGGCACGGATGGAGACCAAAGGTCCAACCGCGCTGTCTCGCTTCCATTTATGGATTCAATCAAATGCGTCAGAAATGCGCGGGTCACGAGTGCTAAAGTCGCCCGTGCCGCCGACACCGACCTGATACCTCATGAAACCTCCTCTTGTAGATTTCCATTGCCATCGCGATTTGTACCCAGACCTTGAGTCTGCAGTTGCGGAGGCCGAAAAGGCTGGCATCTACACACTCGCAGTTACTACCACGCCGAAAGCCTGGCCCCGCAACTTCGAAATTACGCGCCTTACACGCCATGTTCGCACGGGCCTGGGCTCCACCCACAACTCGTCGTCGAACGTCACACTGAGATTGGGCTCTGGGAGACTTACCTGTTTCAGACGCGCTACGTCGGTGAAGTCGGGCTCGATGCTGGCCCGCGATATTACCGTTCCCTCGACCTTCAAAAACAAGTGTTCGCACACATCTTGAAGCAATGCGCAAAGGTCGGCGGCAAAATTCTAAGTGTACATAGCGGTCGGGCTGCAACCCTCGCACTGGATTTAATCGAGACATACCTCCCGCCAACGCGTGGACATGTCGTCCTCCACTGGTTCACAGGTTCCAAGGCAGAGGCCCGTCGTGCCGCCGAACTCTGGTGCTACTTCTCGATTAACGCCGTAATGTTGAGCAAGGAGAAGGGCCGTGACTTGGTCACAATATTGCCCGTGGAACGCCTACTCACCGAGACGGACGGGCCCTTCACGCAGATCGACGGCCGTCTGACTCGCCCGGCCGATGTGGAAACCACGATCGGCGCCCTGGCAAATTTGCGTCACCTCACGCCTGACGTTATCGCTGCCACAGTGCAAACAAATCTGCGCACCCTCTTGAAGGCAGCCGCCGTGTTAACAGAAAAATGATCCTTCCGCGGCTTGCACAGAGATTCAGAGGCAGTGGACGATGAAATCCGAACCCAAGAAACAGCCCGTGTGGGTTGAAAGAGCGCTCCAGGGCGTCACCTACTGGATAGGACATCGCCGCTGCCTGTACCGCGATTACCCTCTGTCCGAAGGTGCTCTCGTCGCCGAGGTCTGCAACCTCATCCATGCCAACCTCCCGGAGGACCTGCAACTTCTGCGCGAGGTTCAATACTCCACTTTTGTCGAATCCGATCCGATGCCGAAAATTTTGCAGGGAAGAATCAGAGCCGATCTCATTGTTTCCAGGACAGACCATTCCCCTAAGAATGAAATGGCCACCCAAGGGCTCCGTTGGGGACAAACGCGGGTATAATCGCAGCCGTCTATCGAAGCGCTAAAAAATGAATTGTGGATTGATTGGATGCGAGCCATGAACGAAATGCCAGCGGTTTTTGGATTTCCTGACCTGTACCCTTCAAACTCAAAAAATTGCAGAACGGGCAGGGCCTGCGCCGCGGTAGTGATGGGAATTATTTCAGCCCTTCGCGGTGGCGTTGGGCCTTTCGCGCTTGATGATTCCCACACCTTCCTTAATGGTGAGGAACTGGTTGGCAGGAATATTCTTGAAGCTCTCCACCTTCTGAGTGGTGGGCCACTTTACCTCGATCAAGTCCACCTGCGGGGTCGGTCCCAAGCCGAAATTGAGGCGCAGGTCGCTCTGCGACATCACGCTCGTGCCGGTGTGAACCTCGTCGATTTGCGAATGCTTTCCGGTCACCACACGCACGCGCGCGCCGATGGCCGTGCGGTTGCAGCGGGTGCCCAGCAACTTGATAGTGATCCAATTATTCTTGTTGCCGCCGTCGTTCCGCAGGAGCGACGGGTAATCATTCATGTTTAGGATCAGCACATCTGTGTCGCCGTCGTTATCGAAGTCGCCAAATGCGCAACCACGGCTGGAGAATCGCTCCGCTACACCCGGCCCCATTTCCTTGGAAACATCAAGGAACCTGCCGTTGCCGAGGTTGCGATAAACCAGCCGGTTCTCAAGGAATTGCGCTTCGATGTGATACTTCTCGATTTCCGGATAAACGTGACCGTTGACCTGGAAGA
>JASHTO010000491.1 GCA_030040515.1 Terriglobia bacterium | reverse complement strand
GCAACCCTCGCGGTTGCCCTGGGGCGGCCACGAGGGCCGCCCCTACGTGCGGATGCTCTCACATCTTCGGATGGCCCTGCCACGTCTGCCTACCCCCGCTTGCGTTTCTTCTTACCGGAACTCGGGGCAGGCTGCGCAGGAGGTGCACTTGGGGGAGCGGCCGCGAGCGCCTGGAAAATCACGGCTCCGTTGGGACTGCCCCAGCCCGAGCAGGCGTCCCATCCCGGTCCGGCCTGGTAGGCGCCGTTGTTGCCGGAGGTGATATCGTGGAATGCTCCGGCCGTTGCTGAGAGCTGCTGGTAGATTGTGAGGTTCAAATAGCCGACGGAGGACTTCAGTCCGGAGTTGAAGCGCGCGATTAAGCCGGCCCACAGTGGCGCCACAGCACTGGTTCCGCCCACCACCGTTTTTGATCCATCGACTTCAACCTGATACCCCGTGTCAGGGTCGGCGTCACCGGAAACATCGGGAAGTCCACGGCCGACAAAGTTCCCGGGGTTCACCGAGGGCGGCACGTGCGCGCCTGACTGCCAGGTGGGAAGCGGAAAAGTTGCGCTGATTCCGCCGCCTGTTGCGCCGTCCGCGGGCTGGTCGTTCCAAACGCTCTCGGTGGTGATGGTGCTGCCGCTGGCGATCAGGTGCGTTCCACCGCAGGCCAGGGCGTAGGGGCTGGAAGCGGGAAAGTCGACGTGCTGAAGTCCGCCGGTCACGCCGTCCGTCGAGCCATTGTCGCCGGCCGCAACGCAGACGCTTACGCCCACCGCCGCCGCGGATTGCAGCGCGGAGTTGTAGGACTGCAACGACTGCGATGTGTACGTAGATTCCGGCCCGCCCCAACTGATGGAGATCACCGAAGGGTTGTTTTGTTTGTCCCCCACGGCCTGGTTGATGGCGTCCAGAAATCCTGAGTCGGTGTTAGGTGCGAAATAGACCACGATTTTCGCTCCGGGCGCAACGGCTCCGGCTACCTCGATGTCCAGCATCACTTCCGTGTCTGGCCCGTTGGTGCTTCCCGTGGGCTGGTTCTCGGCGCCGTCCACCGATACGGCCGTTACGCTGGGAGTAGGCGAAATTCCCAGCGAGCTGAAATAGGAATTCAGGTCGGATGGTGTGTACCCGCCACCCAGCTCAATGATTCCGATGGTCTGCCCCTGGCCGTTCACGCCGGAAGGGAAGTCGTAGCTTTGCGCCACTTGAAGCGGCGTGTAGGAAACGGATTGCGCCGCGGCGTGCGGGTGGGCGGCGCCGCGTGCTGCTGCGGATGCCAGTCGAAAGTGCGGACGCGCGTGAGGCCGGTTGTCGAGTCCATGCACGCCGAGAATCACTCCCTTGAGCGCGGCGGGAATGGACACCGGGCCAGTGCGCCCGCGATACGTTCCTTGCGGACTTTCGTAGTGCGCCAGATCCACCTGAAAGGCTTTGTTGAACGAAGCGGCCGGCCCGGAAAGCACGAGCGTGCGGGCACCGCGATTCAGGTTTGAGATTTTCAGTTGGTGCGCGCGCGCGAATTGTTGCACCTTCTTCACGTCCTGAGGATCGGCCCCGTATCGGGCTTCATACTGGCTGCGGCTCAGGCGTTCTCCGCTTGCGATCAAGCGCTCGAGAGTCTTCACCCCTTTCGCCCGCCGGCGCCCGCGCAGGACCACGGTTGCCTGCACGGATTCCTTCGGGTCGCAAGGGCGTAACCTGGCGGCGCCGGACATGGGCGTGCGTTCACTACCGGGAATAGCCACGTAACGTGTCGTTGGCATAAAGCCTCCTTCCGTTAATCTGAGGGGTTGTGGAACAACATTCTCCCACCTGAGACATCGTATTGCAACTGACCTTGGGCGCTTTTGAGCCCGAACCGGAGCTTTCCGGGGACGCCGTTTTCCATATACGCGTGGCACGCTCTGGTATAATGCCTGCCCTTGCGACACTGAGTTGCCTTCATGCTCTTCAAAACCTTAAGCGCCGCGGTCTTTGGCATTGATGCTTATCGGGTGGAGGTGGAAGTTGACGTCACCGCCGGAAAGGGCATTTTCCTGACCGTAGGCCTTCCTGACGCTGCCGTGCGCGAAAGCAGCGAACGGATCCGCTCCGCCATCAATAATTGCGGCTTGCAGTTTCCCTGGCAGAACATCACGGTGAATCTGGCCCCCGCGGACGTCAAGAAAGAAGGCTCCGGTTTCGATCTTCCCATCGCGCTGGGAATTCTGGGGACTACCGGCGCGCTGCTGAAGAGCGAGCTGAAAGACATTCTCTTTCTCGGTGAGCTATCGCTTGACGGCAGCCTGCGGCCCATCAAGGGCGCGCTCTCCATCGCCACCATGGCGCGGCAGAAGGGTATTCGCAAGGTGGTTCTGCCCCAGGAAAACGCCGCGGAAGCCGCCGTCGTGCAGGGCGTGCAGGTCTTCGGTCTCCGTTCGCTGCCGGAAGTGCTGGATTTGATCAACGAGACACGTGAGTTCAAGCCCGCGCACGTGAATACGGGAGAGATGCTGGCGCAGGCCGGGCAATACTCCGTGGACTTTCGCGACGTCAAGGGCCAGCTCCACGCCAAGCGCGCCATTGAAGTGGCCACTGCGGGCGGGCACAACATCCTGATGATCGGGCCGCCGGGCGCGGGCAAGACGATGTTGGCCAAACGCATTCCCACCATTTTGCCTTCGCTGACTTTCGACGAGGCGATTCAAACCACCAAGATTCACAGCGTGGCGGGCGTGCTGGAAGCGGGAGCGGGCCTGGTGGGCGTGCGGCCATTTCGCTCGCCCCACCACACCATTTCCGACGCGGGACTCATCGGCGGCGGAGTGATGCCGCGCCCCGGCGAGGTCAGCCTGGCGCACAACGGCGTGCTGTTTCTCGATGAGCTGCCGGAATTCCAGCGCAACGTTTTGGAAGTTCTGCGCCAGCCGCTCGAAGACGGCATGGTCACCATCGCGCGAGCCGCCATGACGCTCACCTTTCCCGCGCGCTTCATGCTGGCCGCCGCCATGAATCCCTGCCCCTGCGGATTCTTCAATGATCCTTCGCGCGAATGCACCTGCACGCCGCCCATGATTCAGCGCTACGTTTCGAAAATCTCGGGGCCGCTGCTTGACCGCATCGACATCCACATCGATATGCCCGCCGTGCGCTTTCAGGAATTGCGCCAGGATGCCGGCGGAGAATCTTCTGACGACATTCGCGCCCGCGTCATCAAAGCGCGGGAGCGGCAGCTTGAACGCTTCCAGGGGGAGAAGATTTACTGCAATTCCCAAATGAGCTCGCGGCAGATTCGCAAGTACTGCAACATCTCGCCCGATTGTGAGCGGATGCTCGAGAGCGCCATGAACCGCCTGGGTCTTTCCGCCCGCGCCCATGACCGCATTCTGAAAGTCGCGCGCACCATTGCCGACCTGGGCGGAGCGGAAAACGTCAGCAACGAGCACCTCTCCGAAGCCATCCAATACCGCTCGCTTGACCGCAGCTATTGGACGTAATCCCTCATGACCCTCATGGCACAACGCGGCGACCTGCTCGCCTTGCTTTGCCTTTTCGGCAGTGCGTGGTGGAGAACCGGCGCGGCGGACCTGGTTCGAACGCAGAGCGGCGTGGTTTCGGGAACCGCGGCCGCGGCTCCGGGGGTGCGCGTATTCAAGGGCATACCCTACGCAGCACCTCCTGTTGGGTCATTACGCTGGCGCCCGCCGGAAGCTCCTGCAACGTGGCCGGGAACCCGCAGCGCCGGTAATTTCGGGCCGGAGTGCATGCAATCGCTCAACGCCGCTTCGGGGAAAAAGCCTCGGAATACTTGAAGCTCTATTCCGTGAACTCCGCAGACAAAGTCCTCCATTCGGAAATCGCCAGCGTCACGGACGAGATGTTTGCCGCCGCGGTGCGCACTTGGGTAACCCTGCAAACGCGGACGGGAAAATCCAAAGGGTTCCTGTATTACTTCGACCGTGTGCCGCCCATGCCGAACTCGAGCCGCTACGGCGCATATCACGGCGCGGACCTTTTTTATGTCTTCGACGCCATGAATTACCACGGTGACTGGGCGTGGGGGCCCGCCGACCAAAAGCTCTCCGACACGATGATCGGCTACTGGGTGAACTTCGCAAAAACCGGTGACCCCAACGGTCCGGGCCTGCCCACCTGGCCTGTGTGGAATCCTAGAACGCAGTTGGCCATGCAGCTCGGCGAAAAGGTTGGAGCTATCCCGCTTCCCTGCGCGAGGCGGTTGGATTTCTGGGACGATCTCTTCGCTCAGGGACCAGGCGAAATCAAATGAAATCGTCATACCCTTCCTGAGCCCCTTCACCTCGAAAATTCCCTGCGTGCTTTTTTCCCACCGCTTCCTATATTCTTATTCCATTACTTGGAAAGGAGAGGGAACACGCGACTATGTTCGAACACTTGGTAGTTTTCACGGAGAGGGTTGAAGGGCCCGTGTGCGGTCTTGACGAGGAATTGATTCGCCAAACCGGCGGAGAAGTGCGCTACGGCAGGGCGGAGAGCGACGCCGAGCGAATCCGCATGGCGGAGGATGCGGAAGTCATCGTGATGGGTGCGACGCCGCTCACGCGCGCATTCTTTGCCGCTGTACCGCGGATGAAAGGAGTGGTGCGCCTGGGAATCGGCGTCGACAATCTCGACATCGGCGCCGCCACGGAGTTCGGAATCGTCATCGGCAACGTTCCGGACTTCTGCTCGGAGGAAGTTTCCGAACACACCCTGGGGCTGATCTTCGCGGTGACTCGCAAGATTGCGTTTGCGGACCGCAAATCGCGCTCCGGCCAATGGGTCCCGGGCATGGACGCGCTGATGCGTCCGATGAAGCGCCTGAGCGGCCAGACGCTCGGAATCATCGGCCTCGGGAAAAATGGCAGGACGCTGGCGCGCAAGGCTCAGGGCCTGGGATTGAACGTGATCGGGTTCGATCCTTACCTGAGTGAAGATGCAGCGCGTGCCATGGGCATCACTTTGATGAGCTTGCATGAGCTGCTGCCCCAGGCGGACATCATCTCACTGAACGTACCGGTGACGAAGGAGACGCGCGAGCTGATCAATCCCCGGACGCTGGCACTGGTGAAGACGGGAGCGATCCTCATCAACACCGCGCGCGGGCCCGTGGTGGACGAGACCGCTCTGGCCGCCGCGCTCGCTTCCGGGCGACTGTCCGGTGCCGGACTCGACGTGCTCCAGAACGAACCGCTGCGCCTGCCGCATCCGCTGGCGGAATTTGACAACGTGGTGTTTACCTGTCACTACGCCTCGCTCAGCGAATCGTCCTACGCGAGCATGCGCCGGCAGGTGTCCGACCAGGTGGTGCAGATTTTGCGCGGAGAGTTTCCGAAAAACTTCGTGAATCCGCAGGTGAAGGATTTGCCACAGTGCCGGCTGAAGAAAAAATGATCGTAGGGGCGACCCTTGCGGTCGCCCTTCAAAGGGCAGGGACAAGCCCTGCCCCTACGGGTCATTCATACCGCAGCGCCACCATGGGGTCGAGCCGGCTGGCGCGCAGGGCGGGCAGATAACCCGCCAGGCAGGCGATGAGTGCCAGCGCGCCGGTGGCCAGTGCCAAGGTGAGTGGGTCGTGCGCGGAAAGACCATAGAGCTGCGTCGCGACCATACGCATCAGCGCGATGGCCGCGGGCACGCCCACGCCAACTCCGATCGCCACCAACAGCAGCACATCGCTCATCACCATGCGCACGACCTTTGAGGGCTCCGCTCCCAGCGCCATGCGGATGCCGATTTCGCGCTTCCGCATCGCCACGGAATACGCCATCACGCCGTAGAGTCCAATCGCCGCCAGCAGCGTGGCGAGAAATCCGAACACGGTCGAGAGGCTGGCGATCATGCGCTCCGTAGAGAGCGAATTGCTGAGCTGCACTTCCTCGGTGCGCACGGCGTAAATCGGCAGGCCAGCGTCGAGCGCACGCATTCTGGCCCGCACTTCGGGCATGACCTGGTCGGGGTCGAAGGCGGTACGCAGGTAAACCGTCATATCGCCGAGGAAGTGGCTGCCCAGGTAGGGAATGTAAGCCTGCGGCGGAATCTCGTCGCGCAGGTTGGTGTATTTGATGTCCTTCACCACGCCGATAATTTCCATGTCGGTGTGCGTCCCGGGATCGATCCCGAAGCCGAGGTGCCGCCCGATGGGGTCCTGCCCCGGAAAATATTTGCGCGCGAATTTCTCGTTGATCATCACGGCGATGGGGGTCCAGTCATCAGGCTGCGGGCCTTTTTTTACCTCACGATTATCGTCGGGCGTGAAATCACGCCCCAGGACGATGGGCACCCCAAGCGTGGCGAAGTAATTCGGACTGATCATATTCATGTATGGTTCGGCGCGGTCGTCAGGATTGGCGGGGTTGTAACCCTCCACGGTCATGCTGCTGTCCCACTCGTTGTCCTCCAGAATCCGGACGCCAGCCAAGCCCACCGATTGCACGCCGGGAATCGTCTTCAGGCTGTCCGTCAATTGCTGATAGAAGACCTTCATGCGCTCCGTGTTGTAGCCGTTCAGCGACGGGTCAATGGTGAAGCCGAGAAGCCGCTCCACGGGAAAGCCCGGGCCGAGATTGCTCAGGTTCTTCAGGGTGCGGAGGAAGAGGCCCGCGCCGATCAGAAGCAAGAGTGAGAGCGACACCTGCGCCACCACTAGCGATTTGCGCAGTCCGCCGTGGCCGCCACCCAGCACGGCGCCCGCCTGGTCCTTGAGAGTACGCGCGATGTCCGGGCGGGTGGTGCGCAGGGCAGGCACGAGTCCGAAGGCGATTCCAGTGATAATCGTCACCACCAGCGTGAAGAGGAGAATGCGCAGATCGGGCGCGGCGGAGATGCTCAGGCCGCTGGAATTCTCAGGCAGATAGATCGCCATCAGAGCCTTGTCCGCGCCGTAGGCGAGCGCCAGGCCGGCGATGGCCCCGAGTGACGAAAGGAACAGCGTTTCAACCAGAAGCTGTCGGATGATTTTGCCGCGGCTCGCGCCCACCGCCAGGCGCACGGCGATTTCCTTTTGCCGCCCGCTGGCTCGCGCCAGCAGCAAATTGGCCAGATTGGCGCAGGCGATCAGCAAGACCATACCGGTAATCGCCATCAGCACCCAGAGCGGCGTGGAGAGCTCGCGGCGGAAATATGACCGCCCCTGCGAGCCTGGCAGAAGGTCAATGTAGCACTTGAGAAACTGCTCGCGGTCGTAGGCGGAGGCGTGCGCAAACGCTGCCTGCTTGACTTCATCTTCCAGCATGGCGTGCATGAAAGGTTGCAGCGACGCCTTCGCCTGCTTCATGCTCACACCGGGCTTCAAGCGGCCGAAGGCGTTCACCCAGCGCGAGCGACGATCGGTCAGCATGTCCTCGGGAACGATCAGGACCTCTTTCTGCATCATGACGGGGATGAAAAGTTCGGGCGAGTATCCCAATTCCACGCCGTCAAAACCCGCCTGCGCCACGCCGATCACTGTCATGTCGTTCTTGTTAACGGTGAGAGTCTTTCCCAGAATTGCAGGGTCGCCGCCAAATCGCTGCTTCCAGAAGTTGTAGCTCAGCACCACATAGGGAGCCCCCTCGGCAATCTTGTCCACTTCCGGCGTAAATCCCCGGCCGAGCGCCATGCCGACTCCCAGAACGTTGAAGTACGTGCCCGAAACCAGCTCCGCCGCGTCACGCTCCGCCCGGCCCTGGAAGGTGACGCTCACGTGAGTGGGGAACCGGCAGAACATTCCCTCAAAAACTTCGTTGTGGCTCTGAAAATCGTGGTACATCGGGTAGGAAATGGCGTTGCCGCCCCAGTTGCTGCCGTAGTGATGGCCGCGCATGGTGAGCAGGGTCAATTGCTGCGGCTCCTTCACGGGCAGTAGGCGCAGCAGAACTTGGTCAAGCAAAGTAAAGATTGCCGTGTTCGCCCCAATGCCCAGTGCCAGCGTGAGCACTGCGACGGCCGTAAAGACCGGATTCTTTGCCAGCACCCGCGCGGCGTAACGAATATCACCAACCAATGCGCCCATGGACACACTCCTCCCGAAACAAGCATTTATTCCTTAGACGGTGAAACGCAAAAGAGGTTTTGGCGGTTCCCAAAAAAGAGAACAGGGTTGCGTCGGAAGCTTGGGCCGGGGGAAGAGACTTCGCAACGTTGACATCTTCTGCGCGGCTAACCTAGACTCACACCGTCGCGCATCGCGACAATTCATAACACGGT
>JASHTO010000490.1 GCA_030040515.1 Terriglobia bacterium | reverse complement strand
TTTCCTGGATCGCATGCCAGCCCTTTTCAGGATGGCTCGAGAGAGAATGGAAGAATTCCTCGTACTTGAAGGCGCGGGGGATCGCCCAGCCGCTTTCTTTGGGAATAACCTGAAGGTGCTCGGGGGCCACCTGCTTCAAAACGAGAGAGACAAATCCGGAACAATCCACATCATAGGTGCCGGTGGCGATGTCAACTTGTTCGTCGTGCTGGTAATGGGTGTGGTGAAGGGTGTGGACGATATGTTCAGCTTCAGTTCCAATCTTCTCCCCCAGCGGACTGTCGTCACCGCCGGCCCCGGAAAAAGCTCCACCCGGATTTGCCATCGGGCGCGCGGGGAACATGTGGGTTACGTGTAAGCTGCTCGCCTGACCAAGCACTGTCGGGCTTATTCCCAGGCCACTAGCGACCACTGCCAATGCTTTTCCAAGAAATTCTCTTCGCGTGTTCCACAAATGATTTTGATTTGGCATTTTTTCTCCTCCTTGGATTTTGAGTGATCAAGATTCGCTCTCGCTGAGAACGCATGTTCTCGATCCGATCTTTACTATTGCTCGCCCGTCTTCCGCCGACCGGAGACCAGCACCGAGACGGATTCACGAACCCGTGTGATCTCAATACGCCTGCACATGCCGGTTTTCCCATCCGTCTCCTCCCGGCGCACTTTTCTTGCGGGGAGAATCTGCGATAGAATCTGCATGCTCAATGTCTTGATTTTGGGTATCATGTGCCGAGCCCTCGATCTTGCGAGGGTCACTAAAGCACTTAGTCGGGCTGAAAGTCCTTAGCGCGCGCTGAATACTTATGAAGAAATGTGAATGGCAGTATGTCTCGGCCCTTCAATGGTTTGTATCGGTTTGATGAGTTTGAGGTTAATCCTTCGGAGCGGAGATTTCTACGCCAGGGTGAACCTGTAGCGGTTTCTCCAAAAGCTTTTGAGGTTTTGACCTACTTGGTGTCCAACCCCGGCCGGGTGGTGACCAAGGAGGAATTGCTGCAAGGGGTGTGGCCCGATTCGTTTGTCGAAGAGAACAACCTGACCCAGCAGATTTCCTTTCTGCGCAAGGCCCTTGGGCCCAAATCCAACTACATCGTGACGCTTCCCGGGCGGGGTTACCAGTTCACTGCCAAGGTTCAGGTGGAGGACTTTTCCGACAGCTTACCTGCTGTTCCCGACGGGGAAGTTCTGATCCAGACGGTGCGCGAGCAGACTCGCGTGGTCATTGAGGAGTCGTCCCAGGCGCCTTCCGTGTACCGCGAAATCGATGTGGGGGCGTCTCCCGCAACAGCTTTGCAACTTCCTGGCGGCCAAACTCATACCCCCAATCCAAGGCGTTGGAGAATCATCGAAGCTGTGGGCATCCTGATCGTTCTTGCCATCGCCGCGGCATACCTCATTCACCGCAAATTTGGGCACGCCGTTTCTCAGCATCCGATTTCCATCGCCGTTTTGCCCTTCACAAATCTCACCGGCGACCCCGCAAAAGAGTATCTGGGCGATGGAGTCACGGAGGAAATGATCAACGCTTTGGAGCGAGTGGGGGACGGGCAATTACGGGTGATCGCCCGCACATCTTCGATGTCTTACAAATCCACACATAAGACCCTCCCGCAAATCGCCCAGGAGTTGGGGGTCCAATACTTCCTGGAAGGCAGTATGCAATCGGAGGGAAATCGCCTCCACGTAACAGCCCAGCTCGTTCGCGCTGATGACCAGGCGCAATTCTGGGCTGACACATTCGACGGCGATATGGCACAAATCCTGGAATTTGAAAACCGGCTGACCACCTCGGTCACGCAATCACTTTCACTGACCTTGCTGGCCGGGAAGGCACCGGAGCGCAACCCCGTGAATCCCGCGGCTCACGATGCCTACTTGCAAGGACTCTACTTCCTCTCGCAACGCTCCAGACCGGGACTTGAGAGGGCACTGCACAGCTTTGGCGTGGCAGTAGCTCAGGATCCCCAATTTGCCCATGCCTATGCGGAACTCGCTGTTGCCTACAATTTGATGGGCCAATTTAGCTGGATGGATACTACGCAGGCGCACAGCCAGGCCCAAGCCGCCTCGCTGCAAGCCCTTGCCGTGGACCCCAGCCTTGCGGAGGCTCATGCAGCATTGGGATTTAACGAGTGGTTTTATGAATGGAATCCCTCCGCCGGGGAAAAAGAGCTTCTTCAGGCCATTCAATTGGAACCCACCAACGTGGATGCCCGCCACTGGTATGCCCTGTTGCTGATGACCAGCGTACGCTTGGTCGATGCTGAAAAGCAGATGCACGCCGCTTTGGCGCTTGATCCCAAAGCGCTGATTTTGCGCACCAACCTGGGCTGGCTTCATTACACTGCCCGGCAATTTCCACTGGCGATACAGGAAATGCAATCCGTGGTCAAGGACGACCCCAGTTTCCTCACCGCGCAATACAAGCTCTGGTGGACATACTCGGCAATGGGAGATGTGCAGGACGCGGGGTCTGAACTGCACACCGTTTTGCACCTCGTTTCCACGCCCGAGGATGAAAAGAGAATCCTGGATGCTTATGCGCAGGAGGGATACGCGGCAGCGCTCAAGGAACTGGTTTCTCCCGGCCACGGCTATTACTCGGAGGGTCTGGTAGACAACGCGCGAAGCATGTGCTTTGCCGGCGACAAAGAGGCGGCGCTGGAGTTCCTCGCCGAGGCGTTGAAGAACCGCGAGGGCTGGATGATCTTTGTGGAGAGCGACCCGGCGTTCGACTCATTGCGCAACGATCCGGTATATTCCCGTTTGATGCGGGAACTCCACGCTGTCTCGAATGAGCAAAAATAATCACCGCGCTACGAAAAGGATTTGCCCTCGCCGCGAGAACCGCGGGATTTCCTGCCCGCGTCAGCCATTTCATACTAAAATACTGTACGTATGGATCTTGCCAATGGCCAAGCCCAGGATGTGCGGGGCAAGCGATTGGGATTCCCGCCGCCAGCGCTTGATTCCACCTGCTTTTTCGCTTCTTCAATCCCAGCTTTGCTCTGCACCTCGTTGACCGTCCGGATGGAGGCCTGAAAATGCGCAAACCTGCTGCGTTCTGTTTGATGATCAGTTTTGCGTTCAGCGTTTCGGCGCGTGCCAGCTCGAATCGTGATGACGACGTCCACCGCATCGAAGATTCCGCCCAGATCTTTGAGGAAATCATGGGCACACCCGACAAGGCCATTCCCCGCGACTTGCTGGCGTCGGCGAAGTGCATTGCCATCATTCCGGCGGAAAAGAAGCTGGCGTTCGTAGTGGGGGGAAACTACGGGAAAGGCCTGGTGACTTGCCGCGCGCCGAAGAGCTGGAGCGCGCCAGTGTTCCTGACCGTGAGCGGCGGCAGCGTGGGCTTCCAGGTTGGCGGCTCTTCCACGGATTTCATCCTGGTTTTCCGAGGGCGCAGGGGATTGCAAAAGCTCCTCAGCGATAAGTTCCGCATCGGCGGAGACCTTTCGGCCGCCGCAGGCCCGGTGGGCAGAAGCGCTGCGGCGAGCACGGACATTGAGTTGCATGCGGAGATCCTGACCTACTCGCGCAGCCGAGGAGCCTTCGCTGGAATCAGCCTGAGTGGCGCCGTGGTTGAGCCGGATGAAACCGGCAACGAAGCCCTTTACGGTCACGGCATCAACAACCAAAACATTCTCGACGGGAAAGTGGCCGTTCCGCCCGAGGCCGGGGTGTTGGTGCAGGCGGTCAGCAAGGCCACGGGTTCGCCCATCCCTGACAGCGCGCCACCGGCGACCGCGCCCCAAGCTCCATAAGGAATCTCCCGCGCCGCGTGCCCGGGGCGAGTGAGCTTTCCTTGAAAACCCGCTACACGATCTCTTCCTTTTCCGCATCCCACCTTACCGTTCGGTTTTGGCGGTAGGATTCCACCGCCATCCGGCAGGCGATTGCCGATCGGAATCCCAGTTCGAACGGACAGTTGGGGTCCTTGCGGCTGCGCACACAATCGAAGAAGTTCTGCATGTGCTGGTCCGTGATGTCCCCACCGCCGATGATGTCCGGCGCATGGCCGGGTTCCGCGCCGATTGCGGGCTCCGTGGATTTCTTCTCCTGCCGGACAAAGCGCACGTTAAATTTCTCGTCGCGAAGAATCGTTCCTTTCGTGCCCAGTGCCTCGTCATAGCCCGCGCCCATCAGGTTGTTCCCGAACATCGAGTTCCACGTGAACATGATATTCTCGCTCTGAATCATGGAGACGTTCATCGTGTCGGGCACCTGCATTTCAGGCGACAGGTAATTCGCGCCCACCATCGTGACCTGAGGAGGGATTTCCAGGTCCAGCAATTTGAACCACAGGCCCACCTGGTGCACCATGTTTTCGTAGACGTTTCCGCCGGAGTAGTCCCAGAAGAATCGCCAGTTGATGAAACGATTGGGATCAAAGGCGTGCTCCTTTGCCTCACCCTCGAACGCTTTCCAATCCACGTGCCGAGGGTCGCAATCGGAGGGAATCGCGCGCTTCCAGCCGCCGTAGGGGGCGTTCCGGTAATGGAAGGTGTGAAGCTGCGTGAGGTCACCCACGTGATCCGCGTTCAAATACTCGCGCGCTTGCCCGACGGCGGAGGAGCTGGTGCCTTGAATTCCCACCTGCACCACGCGCCCCGAACCTTGAAATGCCTTGCGCATGCGCTTAGCGTGGTCGGGATTGAACGCCATGGTCCTTTCCTGGTAAACGTCCTTGCCCGCCTGGATGGCGGGAACAAAGTTCAGCGCGTGCAAATGCTGCGGCGTGGCGATCAGCACGGCGTCAATGCTCTTATCGTCCAAAAGTCTTCGGAAATCGGAGTAAGTTGTAAGGTTCGGAACTTTGGCCTTTATTTCGTCCCGGCGGCGCGCGTAAACGTCCGCCACGGCCACCCCTTCCACGTTGGGACAGTTCAACGCCGCCTTGAAGATTTGCGTTCCGCGCCCGCCCGCTCCAATCAGGCCGATGCGAATGCGGTCATTCGCCCCCAGCACGCGGCTGGAAGGGAGAAGTCCGTAAGCCGCCAGGGCCGCGGAACCACTCAATGCCTTCTGCATAAAGTCGCGTCGATTCGGCACTTGGATTCTTCCTCGCGCTTGAACTCCCAGAAAGCTCATTTTAACAAATTGCCTGGAGAGTTGTCGGGCATTCGGAAGTTGGTAGCCACGGTCAGTGCCTTCCTGACCGTGGGCTTTTGCATCGCCACGAAGTACAGAAAAACCGCTGACTGTGGCTACCCTGCCCAGCCGCACCGAACACGGCAGGGCTCCACTCATTCACCAAAGACAACGGGGGGATATCCGCGTTATATTTCTGCCGCCAATTCCGCCCGAACATTTTTCAACACGTATGCGGCGCGCTCGACTCCCAGTTCGCCGGTCAGAATCGGGTCTTCGTTTTCGATGCTGAAGATTCCCTGGTAATCCTGCTCCATGTAGGTCTTGACGATTTCCTTCCACAGTTGCGCTCCGTGGCCATAACCAACGGCCCGGAAGTAAACGGAGCCTTCTGTGGCCTTTGCAGGGTTTTCGGAAAAGTTCAGCACACCGGTTTGCGCGGCAAGCTCGGGAACGATCACTGTGTCCTTCATGTGGGCGTGGTAAAGGGCTCCGTGCTTTCCGAGGAATCGAACGGTTTCAACGGCGTCGCACCCTTGCCAGAACAGATGGCTTAAATCGCAGTTCGCGCCGATTTCTTCACCGGCTGCCTCGCGCAATTTGATCAGAGTGTGCGGATTGTACACCACGAAGTTGGGATGCATCTCGAGCGCGATTCTATGAACGCCGTGCTGGCGCGCAAACGCCGCAGCTTGCTTCCAGTACGGAATCACCTTTTCCGTCCACTGGTACTTGAGCACTTCGTCCATTTGCGGGGGCCATCGGTAGGTAATCCAATTGGGCGTTTTGTCCGCAGGCGAGCCGCCGGGGCAGCCGGAGAATCCCACCACCACGGGGACTTCCAGCAGCTCCGCCAGCAGAACTCCGTTACGGAAAAACTGGTCGTCGCGCGCGGCGATGGCGGGATCGG
>JASHTO010000489.1 GCA_030040515.1 Terriglobia bacterium | reverse complement strand
CTGAAGAATGGCGAACATGTTCCCCGTGGCCAGTCCGACGAGCGAGCTTCCCATGAGAAACAGGAGAGCGCCCTGTGGAGTTTCCGCGCGTGCGGCGGGAATGAGCAGAATTCCCGAAAAAAAGGAGACGGCGAGGACAACCTTGCGCGCGCGAGTTTCGCTCCAGCCCCAACGAATGAGCCAGTCACTGATCCACCCGCCCAGGGGCTCGGAGACGCCGAAAACCAGATAAGGCAGAGCTGCGTAAAAAGCCGCGCGCAGCAGCGTGAGGTGGCGCACGGTAAAGAGATAATCGGGAAGCCAGGTGACCAGCAGGTACCAATAGTAATCGAAGCAAAAGAATCCGAGACAAATACCCAGCAAGTTGCGGTTGAAGTGAATTCGCCACGCTCTTTCCGGCCCGCCCGGCGCTTCGGAACCGCGCACGCCCCGGAGATTCCGCGGGGCGACGAGAAGCCAGGGCGCAACCCAGAGGAAAGCCGTGAAACCCACCAGTGCGAACATCGTGCGCCATCCCCATTTCACGATCATCCCTGCAATCAGCGGAGCTCCCACGGCCAAGCCCAGCCGCGTGCCGCTGTCGAAAACCCCGGAGGGAAAGGCGCGCTCGGAGGAAGGAAAAAGCAGGGTCACGATTTTTGATCCGCCGGGAAGATAAATGGATTCTCCCACGCCCAGCAGAATGCGCAGGGAAATGAGCACCATGAGGCTACCCGCGAAGCCCGTCAGGCCGCAGGCCAGCGACCAGAGAGCAAAGAGCCCGGCGTAGAGCCAGCGGAGGTTCCAGCGGTCCGCGCACCAGCCCACGGGAACTTGCATCAGGGCATACGACCAGAAAAAGGAGGAAAGCAGCACTCCCTTGGTTTCAGGGCCGATGCGCAAATCGACGGAAATCAGGGGCAGGGCAACGGAAATGGTGGCGCGGTCAAGATAGTTGATGAAGGAGGCGGCGAAGAGCAAACCAACCACTCCCCAGCGCCGGAAACTGGAAATCACCAAAAGCCCGGCGTCGGAGGCGCGCGCCACGGAAGCGGATTGGTCCGGTCTGCTCATCGGCCCACTCGTGCGTGCAAAGCTGCGGCAGCATATCGCAATTTATGGGAAGGTCAAGAGGAGAAAACTGCCTCAGGCGAAGCCCACCAGCAGGAAAAACTTTGGCGACAACCTTGCAGCGTGAGCGAAACCACAGATTCATGCCACAGCTCTGGCGAAATAACATTGAGTGATTCATCGGTGCGACCGAATCTCGTCTTGGGGCAACGAACCCCAAAAATCGAACATCCAATTTGGCAGAATCTGCGAAGGTTGAGCTGGGATAACCCGCGAGGTGGCGTGGTGAGACGGAAGAATGCGTTTACGGGTCGTTGGTTGTTCGTCCTCTTTGCGGCGTGCTGTATGGGAATCGCAATCGGCCGATCCCAGGTACTAAGAACCCATCGGTTTCTTCCTGAGTATGTCCAAAGTTCGGGACATACTGCACATTCCTCTGGGTTCCTGGTTGACGACGGTCCAGCTCGTATGGCTGCGGACAACCGGGTTATTGAATTTGTTCCTGCTCCTGCATTTCTCACTGAGCTTCCCCGCCAGATGGCTTCAAAACCCGATCGAGACCTTCTAAGCCTGACGCAACGAAGACGCGAATAGCCCTGGAACGTAATCATCCCGAGTGCGGCTGCTGGACGTCAGCAGCGATGAGGCGATGTTTCGTCCTATGAGCGCACAATTTCCTGGAATTTCAGGAAAAATCCCAATAAGCATCCGGAAGGGAGATTGCTATGAAGGAAATTAAGGAAATTCGCAAAGCCGGGCGGGCGGATTCATTTCGCGCGCGCGGACGTGCCCTGGTGGTGGACCAAAATACCAAGGACCTCCAGGGTTACACTGGGGTGCTGCGGAGCATGGGCTTCGAAGTGAAAACCTTTACGAACTACCAGGAAGCATCCCGGTGTCTGGACAAAGAGACTCCGGACTTTGTCCTGGTGAATCAGGGCAGCAGAGAATTCGAAGCGCGCAGTGTTTTGGAGCACGCGCTGGCGCACGATCGGCATACGCCCGTGGTGGTCCTGGCGCAATGCCTCGATATGGGCTGTTACCTGGAGGCGATGCAAATGGGCGCAGTGGATTATGTGGAAAAGCCGCTCGCCCCGGCACAAGTCGAACGCCTCGTGACCACGCATTCGACGCCACACGCCGCGCCCCTGCGTCACTCGGCCTGAACATATTGAAACAAGCATGGGCAGTGGTACAGGTTCAATTCGTTGCGACGAATTCATCCGTCAGCCGACGGACCAAAGGTGACGTAAATCCGCCGCCAGGTCAAACTGTACCGCGACTCAGGATGGACACCCGTCGAATGAAGTTTACCATTTAAATAGCGAAGAACGCCGCGTTGACTGTAAGCCTTTAATAACAATACCATTAAAGGCTGAGGATCCGCCGACGAATCCAGCCGGTTACCTTTTTAAATATCACTTGACAACTATGTACGTGTAGATTACTATTTCGCCGTTCCGAAAAGTAACGACTCAAGAGTGAGGACGCGTTAATGAGGCCGGCGGTTAGCCTCGCCGGTGGGTTCAACTCGTCCTCACGTTCAGCGAGAACCGCTTCGCAGCAGCTTGGAGTCGAATTCCTCGCACCGCTTGCGGAGCGCTGAACCTTCTCTTCCCCAAGTGCCGGCATTCGACTCTCTCGCTGAGGATAATACGCCGATTCCTTCAAGCATGGAGGGCCGCCATGTCGAGCTATCCGTTCGCCCCGCAGCCTTGCGATCTTTCCGAGCGGAGTCCCCGAGTCCTGGTCGTCGATGAGGATGAGGGCGACCTGAGGGTTCTGCGGTTAATTCTGGAAGGTCAGGGGTATGAGGTCTTCACTTGCACGACTTATGAAGCGGGCATCTGTTGCCTGGAAAAGATTCCTTTCGATTTCGTGGTGGTGAGCCAGGGCTCGCAGGCCTTTGAAGGACGACGAGTGTTAGGCCGGGCGATTCAATTGGATCGCCACCGTCCGGTTCTGGTGCTGACCCGATTCCTGGATATGGCTTGCAGCCTGGAAGCCATGCAGATGGGAGCGCTCGATTACCTGAAGAAGCCGATTCACCCCTTGGAGCTATTGCGGTACGTGCGGGCACATACGCGGAGAGAGGGCGGGCAATATCGGGTAAGCGCCGCTTAGGAGTACAGGTGAGGTTCCATGCCGCTCGCTTAGACAAGCTCGGCCGGCAGAAGCCTGGGCGCAAGGATTTGAATCAATCCCAAGGCGACGACGTAAACCGAGCCGGCAAGAACAAATATAGGCAGGTAAGATCCGGTGAGTTGGAGCAGCCAACCGGTGAAAGTGGCGATGAACATGCCTCCCACGGCCCCGCCGCAACCTCCGATTCCCACAACGGACGCCACAGCGCGGCGCGGAAACATGTCCGAAGCGAGCGTGAACAAGTTGGCGGAAAATCCCTGGTGGGCCGCGCAGGCCAGGCTGATGAGGGCCACGGCCTCCCACAAGGCGTGAACTCGAGTGGCGATGACGACCGGCGTCACGCACAGCGCGCAAATCAGCAACGAGACCTTGCGGGCGCGATTGACCGTCCACCCGAGCGACAAGAACTTTGCCGGCAGCCACCCACCAACCACACTTCCCGCCGTGGCGGAGTTGTAGACCACCACGATGGGCAGCGCCACTCCCGTCAGCGTAAGGTGATGTTCGGTCACCAGGAATTTGGGCAGCCAGAAAAGATAGAACCACCAGATGGGGTCGATGAGCGATTTCCCGAGCAAAAACGCCCAGGTCTGCGGGTAACCGAGAAGCTGGGACCATTGAACCTTGGCGGTTGGCTCGGGCGGGTCACTCAAAATATATTCGAGCTCGGCCTTGGAGATGCGGGGGTGATCCTGCGGCAGCCGATAGAACATGAGCCAGGCGGCCAGCCATATCGCGCTGAATGTGCCGGTCAAAAGGAAGGCGTAGCGCCACCCATAATGAACCGCCACCCAGGGCACGGCGAGAGGAGCAAGTGTGGCCCCCACGTTGGTGCCACTATTGAAGAGGCCGGTGGCCAGCGCCCGCTCCTTTTTCGGAAACCATTCCGCCACGGCCTTGATGGCAGCAGGAAAACTGCCGGACTCGCCAAATCCCAATGCGAAGCGCGCCACGCCAAATCCCAGCGCTGACTGCACCAGCGCGTGCCCCATGGCAGAGAGGCTCCAGATGGAAATGGCCAGAGCGTAACCCAACTTGGTGCCAATGCGGTCAACGATCGACCCCATGGTCAGCAGGCCGAGCGCGTACGCTGCCTGAAAGGCCGTTACGATGTAGCCGTATTGGATTTCGTTGAACCCGATGTTGGATTGCAGGAGTGGAGCGAGAAGTCCCAGTACCTGGCGGTCGATGTAATTGATGGTGGTGGCGAAGAAGAGGAGGGCACAAATCCGCCATCGGTAATTACGCATTCTTCACCCAACTATGGTTGGGGTCGTCTGCCCAGGCGCCGTAGCGCCGTTCTTCGCCTGCCAGCACCCAGGTGTATTGCAGTTCGTAGCCGGGAGCACCCACCACGGGGTGATATCCCTTGGGCAGAAGGACGGTGTCGCCATCCTGGACAACGAAGACATCAGAAAATCCCTCGGGGTCGCCCGGCGCCGTGTAGGTCCAGATAAACCCAAATCCCTGGGCAGGCCTGACGCGGAAGTAGTAGACCTCTTCGAGCACAGCTTCCTGTGGCGGGTTCGGTTTGTCATGCTTGTGAGGAGGGAAACTTGACCAGTTGCCGGGAGGGTTCAGCGTCTCGCCGGCCAGCAGGCGCTCCGCCGGAACATTCTCAGCCAGGGCCGAATAGACCGTTCGCTGCCAATTTTCGCGGCCCACACGATTGGTGATTACGGTTGATCCTTCCAGGACTGCGGGGGGCGCCTGA
>JASHTO010000488.1 GCA_030040515.1 Terriglobia bacterium | reverse complement strand
GGATCTGGTGGTGACGCTGGAGCGATCGAGGCTGGAGGATTTGCTGGCCGCGGCACACCGCTGGTGGCCGATCCCGACCTCCTGGAACCTGAAGGGCAGAATCGATGCGATGCTGGCGATTCAAGGTCCCTGGAAGGCGCAGCGTTATGGGGGATTCTTGGGGGCGCGGCAGGTTAGCCTGGAAACGCCTTCCGGCTCGTTCCCGGTCTCCGATGTGGCCGTGCGCATTCACGGACACGGGGCGACTCTTGATCCGATCCAGATTGCCCTGGCTCCGCGCGTTCTGCTCGAAGCGCAAGGGACGATTGAGCGGACCAAGCTCGGGCCTCGATACGAAATGCATCTAGCGGCCAGGGGTGTTCCGCTGCATCAGGGACTCACCTTCGTCCGCGAGTTGGGCATACACCTCCTGCCTGGAATCGATGCCACGGGGTCGGGCAGCGCCACGGTGAATTTGGCCGGTGCGGCGTGGCCGCCGGCGCGTCCTGTCCTGACCGCGCGGGCGGAACTGCGGGCTGCCCGTCTGCTGATTCCCGGTTTGACGGAACCGCTCAATCTTCCGCGCGCCAGCATGGAGGTGATCGGCGACCAGATTTCCGTGGACCCCGTGGTGGCGGTTCTGGGAACGAGCGTCTTCACCGGCAAGCTGCTGCACCGTGGGGCCCGGGTGGATCCCTGGACTTTTGATCTTAGTGCCAACAACCTGAAACTTGAGCAGGCGGCGCTTTGGTTTGATTCATTGGGAGTGCGCCGGCCCACGCCGCTGCTGGAACGTCTGCCGGGTTTGGGTTCCTTCGCGGCGCGGCGAGAGGCGGCCTCACAGATTTTCGGCAGCTTGAATGCGCTAGGACGATTCACCACGCCCGTGGTGACTTATCGTGGGGTGACGCTGAAGGATTTTCGTGGGTCCTTTGAGGTTACCGGGCGCGCCATTCGAATGAAGACCGCGACATTTCGCGCTGCGGGCGGGCGAGGCGAAGCCGAAGGAATGGCGGAATTCACCGTTGCCCCTCCACCGCTTTCCGCGCAGGTGGTTCTGACGAATGTGTCGGTTTCCCCCCTTACGGCGCGGCTTCCCGGCCCGGCACACGGCCTGCATGGCACACTGAACGCCACGGGGAGCTTCCAGACGCGCGGTCTGACCCGCGCGGAGCTAGCGGATAACCTGAGCGGGGAGATGCTGTGGCGAATTAAAGATTTGAGCTTTGGGGATTTCGATCCCCTTGCCTCGCTCGGCCAGGTGGCGCATTGGGGAAAACTCGAGCCTGCCCGCAGTCCGGTGACCGCTCCGTCGGCAACCGTGAACGTGAAAATTCGAGATCGCAGTTTCATCCTGAATTCCACGACCCTCGACTTCAGCGGGGCCTCGCTGCAAGTGGGCGGGACCTACGCTTGGAGCGGAGATTTGGACCTGAAGGTGCACGCTGACTTGCGCCACCTGCGCCGCCACTGGCTTGACCATGATGATGATCCTCCGCCGGCCTCAGGCCTGGCGGAAGTTCGCCTCACCGGGGTGATGGATCACCTCGCGATCAGCCCGCAGGAGCGCGTGGCGAGCGTGGTGGGGAACCGGTGAGGGCGCTCATCCGATTTTAAGCGCAACTCGGACGCGACAGGACGTAATGGGTCAGTTTCAAATCGCGGAGTAGGGGCACCTCTTGCGGGTGCCCTGGATTTAAGGGCAGGGACGAGCCCTGCCCCTACGGAATTTCAAACTGACCCACTACGCGACAGGAGGAAATGTTGAAACCCAGCCAGAGAATCAATTTCTCCCGCACCCGTCCGCGCGCCACGATTGTGCTGGCATCCGTTATTGCCGCCTTCAGCGCAGCGACGTCCGGCCGTGCTTCCACATTTGACGCTGCGACGCTCGCGGCCTCCAAATCCCTGGAAGACAAAATGGAAACCCTTGGAAACAAGGATACGCAGACGCCCGCGCCGCCCGTGATCATCACCGAGAACGAAGCGAACTGTTACCTCAAAGTTCATTCCAGCGAATTTCTTCCACGGGGTGTGCAATCTCCTACGGTAAGCGCCCAGCCGGAACACCTCACCGCCGCCGCCGACGTGGATTTCGATGAGCTTGCCCGCACTTATCCCAACCCCAATGACATGGCGCCGAGAATCCTGGCGGCCATGTTTCATGGGATGCAGCATGTAACCGCCGTCGCCAAGATTCAGCCGGAAGAAGCCGGCGTGCGTGTGCAAATCGAAAGCATCGTGGTGGGAAATACTACGGTGCCGAACTGGCTGGTGGATTATCTCATCCAGAACGTCCTCCAGCCGCGCTACAATTTCGATTTGAGCAAGCCGCTGCCTTATCCCGACCACGTCACCATGATCGTGATGGGCACGGGGCAGGCGACGTTCTTGCGCGGACCGCGGGTGGCGAAGTAGAAGGCAGAACATCGGTGGACGGGACTCCCATTGGCTCATCGATACAAATCCTACGCAGCGGAGACCGGCACCGTGTATCAGTATTTCTTCGCCAACAGCCGCCGGGTGAACCGGCCGGAGGGCCAGGGCGCGGGCAATGATTTTATTTTCGTAGTCACGCCCGATCAAATGCCGCCCTTTGTTCTGCGGGTGTTTATTTCCGAACGCGCACTGGAAGTCTGGCGGCGGGGGCACGGGCGTGTTCTGGATTCGAACGAAATGTACGCCGCGGCCAAAATGCGTTTGTTCCGGGCGTTCGATGAGATAGAATGTCTGCGAGGCGATGAGCTGAACCTGCTTGTGGATGAAGCCAACGTCGAGGAACTGCTCGAGCCGCTCAATCTTTAACATTCACCCTTAATGCCAGCATTACGCAATTTCGGCGTGGCCTTTGCCGTCGTTTACCTCGCGCTGGCGGCGGGGTTCATCGTCATTATGCACCGCCCGATTGTGTTCGGCGAGGTCATGCGGCGTTTGCCCGATGCCGTGATGATGGTGTTCCCGTTCAAGCCGATGTGGTATTTCGCGCGCGCGGGGAAGGTGAAGGTGGGCGACCCGGCCCCCGAATTCAACCTGCCCACGGCGGACCGTAAGGCCTCGGTTTCCCTCGCTTCCTTCCGAGGGAAAATGCCCGTGGTCCTGATTTTCGGGAGCTACACCTGACCGCCTTTTCGCCGGGAGGTTCCCGCGCTCAACAAAATGTATGACCAGTACAAGGACCGCGTGGCCTTCTATGTGGTCTATATTCTGGAAGCCCACCCGGTAGACGCGTGGGAAACCGACAGCAATAAGAAGGAAAAGATCAGCGTGGCAAGTCCCAGGACGCTTGAGGAGCGCTGTGAGGTGGAAAACGTATGCGCCACCAAGCTGGCGCTGCACATTCCCGCCGTCGTGGACAATATCGCCAATACCACGGAAGAAGCCTACACCGCATGGCCCGACCGGCTCTACGT
>JASHTO010000487.1 GCA_030040515.1 Terriglobia bacterium | reverse complement strand
TGCTGGCGCGCGAAACGTGCTGCGGCGAACCGGCGCGGCGCGCGGGCAACGAATATCTGTTCATGGAGCTGTCGGGCAAGCTGGTGGAGTCGTTTGAGGGCGCGCGTGTGAAGAATATCGTCTCCTGCTGCCCTCACTGCACCACCATGCTCGACAAGGATTACCGCCAGATCGCGGCCTATGCGCAGCTTGGAATCAAGGTGATGCACCACACGGAATTCATTGAGGAGGTTCTTCCCAAATTGCCGTTGCAGCCCTCCAGCATTAAAGCCACCTTCCATGATCCGTGCTATCTGGCTCGGGGGCGCGGCATCACGGACGCGCCGCGCGAAATTCTGCGCGCTGCGGGCGCAACCATCAGCGAAGCCGCTCACCACGGCCGGAACACGCAGTGCTGCGGAGCTGGCGGCGCGCAGCTCTTCGTCGCCGATGATTCCCGCGAGCACGGCAAGCAGCGCGTCAATCAGCGCCGCTTCGCCGAATTGATGCAGACCGGCGCTTCGACTGTGGCCGTCGCCTGCCCCTACTGCCCCATCATGCTGCGTGACGCCGCCGGCGCCCTCAAGCGCGATGATGTCGAAATCCTCGACGTTGCAGAGATTGTTGCAAGGAATCTTGCGCCAAAGCACCCCTGAAGATAAGAGTTCCGGAGGTAAATCCACTACACATGCGCGCGACCGACTTTGAATTCCGCCACCGCTTTTGGGTCATTTGCCTCGTCTATTTCCTGGGATTCGGATCCTACAGATTCGACCCCGTAAACTCTGCCGTGGGCCTGGCGCATTGGATACTTGGAGCGCGCGACCCGCACCTTGAATCGCTCGCTGCTCGCCACGTCCTTCAGGCACTGTTCGTTCTCTCGGCTTCGTTGATCACTGTGGCGGCAGGGATCCGCACCTGGGGTGGCTCCTATCTGCGCGCGGAAGTGGTGCAGGATTCGGTGGTGCGCACGGAGCGGTTGGTGGCCGACGGCCCTTACCGCCACCTGCGTAATCCCCTTTATCTCGGCAACATGTTTCTGGCCGCCGGATTTGCATTGCTGCTCAGCCGGGTGGGTGGCGTGATTCTGATTGTTGGAAATCTGATCGTCGTGCTGCGCCTGATTGGCCGCGAAGAAGCAGCGCTCGCGGAATCTCAGGGCGAAGGCTATCGCGCTTATCTGAACGCCGTCCCGCGGCTGTGGCCTTCGCTCGCGCCACGCATTCCCAAGGGTGACAAGCGGCCTGAGTGGCCCCAGGCATTTCTGGGCGAAGCGTGGATTTGGTGTTTCGCCCTCGATGGTTTCATCTTCGCTTGGTTAATGAACTTTAGGATCTACTTTCCAATTCTCTGGATCACAGGGTTTGTATATTTCGGGGTCATGATGGCGATGAAGTGGCAACGCCGGCGAAAATCGCGTCTCCCTGTTGCGGGCAGCCCTTCTGCGAATCTCTCATAAGCCTTAAGTCCCAGTATTGAAACGGCGGTGGCGCTCAGATCTCACTTTGGCGGAATCACCACAGGGATAGCCTTCCGGCGCGAAAACGCCTCTTCACTCACCCCCAAAAGACTTTCAGGTACAATTCGATTGTGACGGATTTGAAAAATTCGGGCGAAATCGCCGACGAATCGGGCAGAGGACCGCTTGTGGAGCCAAAGGGCGAACCGAAGAACGAGGCGAGGGTCTTCTCCCTCTGGCAGCGGATGCAGATTTTCCTCGCCGCCTGGGTGGGATACTTCGCCATCCTGCTCATCGGGCGAACGCTGCGCTGGGAAGTCTTCGGCTGGCCGAACTGGGAGGCGGCGCGCGGCGCGGGCAAGGGGTTGATCTACACGTTTTGGCACCGCGAGATCTTCGCCGCAACCTGGTTCTGGCGGAAGCGCGGCATCGTAGTGATGACCAGCCGGAATTTCGACGGCGAATACATTGCCCGCATTATTCAACTGCACGGGTATGGAGCGGCGCGCGGTTCGAGCTCGCGCGGCGCATGGCGCGCGCTCGGCGAGATGATTCGCTGCCATCGCCAGGGGCTGGACACGGCGTTCACCATTGACGGTCCGCGTGGCCCGCGCTTCGTGGCGAAGCCGGGCTCCGTGCTTCTCGCCAAAGCCACCGGCGCCTCCATTCTGTGTTTCCACGCCGCCGCGCGACGCCGCTTCACCTTCGGCGGAAGTTGGGACCAAACAGAGTTCCCGCTGCCTTTCGGCCGCGCTGCCGTGTTCATTGCTCCGCCGATTGTCGTGCCGCGCGACGCCACAGAATCGCTGATGGATGCGAAACTTGAGGAAGTGCAGGCGGCGCTCGATCAGCTTCGCGCGCGCGCCGAGCAGTGGCAGAACGCCTGAATGGTATTACTTCAGGAAGGGGAATGCCGCCGGAGGGCTTCCTCAGCCCATGAGCCGCAGCAGCTCCGGGTAGATCGCCTTCACCTGCGCCCGGGCTTGTTCGAGCGTCCCGGAGCAGTCGATTTCAAAATCCGATTGCCGCCGCTTCTCCTCAACGGGCATCTGCGCGCTGATCCTCCTCTCGGCTTCCTCACATGAAAGTCCCGTCTTGGCGATCAGGCGCTCGAGTTGCTGCTCGGGCCGGCACCACGCCACGATCACTTTGCGAAAAGTTTCACCCAGGCCGGCTTCGAAAATCAGCGCCGCGTCCACAATCACCACGGCGCGGGGATTCCGCTTGTATTCGCCCGCGGCCAGTTTCTTTACGCGCGCGATGATGTGGGGATGGACGATGGCGTTCAGCCGCCGCAACTGCCGCAGATCGGCGAACACTTTGGGACCAAGCTTCCGCCGGTCGATCCGCCCGCCGGAGCCGAGGATATCCTTCCCGAAGCGCTTGACGACTTTCTGATAGGCGGCAAGGCCGGGTTCGGTTACTTCGTGGCCCACTTGGTCAGCGTCAAAAATGTAAGCACCCAACTCCCGAAAGAATCGCGCCACGGTGCTTTTTCCGCTGGCGATTCCTCCCGTCAATCCAAAGCAGTTTTCAAGATCAGATGTTCGTGGTTCAAGATCAGCGATCCGCAGGGAAACCTCCGCATTAAGAACAGTGGTTAGTGGCGAGTTGCTGATCCCGAATAGTATTTCGCTGACCACTGGCCACTAACCACCGGCCACTGCCCTTCTCTGTCGAGCGGCTTTGATGGTGTTCGACATCAGCATTATAACCGTTAACGGCCCTACTCCGCCTGGGACGGGCGTAAATGCTCCGGCGATGGACCGCGCGTCCTCCGGCTGCACGTCGCCCACCAGCACCGAGCCGCGCTTGGCCAGCGTTTCGAGCCGCGACGCGGGATCGTGGAAGACATTGCGAACTTCCTCCTGCGTGGTCAGGCGATTGATTCCCACGTCGATCACCGTCGCGCCGGGCTTGATGAATTCTGCGGTTACAAATGCGGCTTTGCCGATGGCCGCCACCAGAATGTCCGCCTGGCGCGCCACAGCGGGCAGATCGCGCGTGCGCGAGTGGCAGATGGTGACCGTCGCGTGTTCGTGGAGCAACAGCATGGCCACCGGCTTTCCCACAATATCGCTGCGCCCGATCACCACCGCGCGCGCTCCGCTGAGTGGTATCTTCGAGCGCTTGAGAATTTCCAGGATTCCCGCCGGAGTGCAGGGCACAAAACCCGGCCGCCCCGCCACCAGATTACCCAAATTGACCGAATGAAAGCCGTCCACGTCCTTGGCCGGGTCGACAGTATTGAGCACGCGCCTCGAATCCACCTGCGGCGGCAGGGGAAGCTGAATTAGGATTCCGTCGATTCGCTCGTCCTGGTTCAAGCTGTGCACGAGGCCGAGCAATTCTTCGGTCGTGGAATTCTTCGAAGGCTCGATTTTCTGACTGTAAAGTCCCAGCGTTTCGGAGGCCTGCACTTTGCTGCGAACGTAAATCTGCGAGGCGGGATTATCGCCCACCAGCACAGCGGCCAGGCCGGGCGTGACGCCCCGGCGTTTCAGGTCTGCGACCTGCTGCAAAAGCTCCGCCTGAATTTCGTCGCGGATTTTATTTCCATCCAGTATTGTGGCCAGCAATAAATCTCTCCAGGGAAATGGTTCGCGGTGCGTGGTGGAGCACGTGCTGACGAGGGGCGCCCATCCGTCGCGAGTGACCACTGATCAATTCACAGAAAGTTTAGCACAGTCGGCGAGTGGGCCGTGGCTGCTGCGGGTTTCGGTAGCGATGCAAACGCGCATTGAGGGACAAACTTAGTAGGAAAGGGACCATATGCCTGCGGTTCCGTTATAAACAAGAACGAATGACTTCAGAATGTCCCGTCCAATTAGTGCGATAAGCCTTGTATTTTGATTTCCGAAAAGTATGTGACCAGACAAGGTCACACCCGAGCAATCTGGAATGGTCCAGAATTGGAAGGCCCGTCCCAGGAAAGGATAATCTGGCGGGATACGTGAACTGCTGTTGCTGACCCCCAGCGGTTCCGACGAGGGCCCGGCCGTTTTGATTTATATCGAGTTGTCGGAATACCGGTGCATCAATAGAACTGATCGACGCGCCAGTGTCGATAAGCGCAAATCCTTCTATTGGAGGGGGTATCGGCGCATTCGCTTTTTGCAGGGCTTGCGCCAATACCAGTGGGATCTCTATCCGAACTTGAAGAACCGGCCTAGTCCCAGCTAAGGCATCAGGAAACGGTTGAGGCATCCCCTGACCATGTCGGGGTGTTTCGGGCATCTGAAACGAAAAGCTATTGAACGTGGGCATCAATTAGTCCCAAAGCCAACGATGGGATTGCTTCGACATTTTCATTTTCCTGAACTGACTGGATAAGCATCGGGACGTTCCCCCTGAGTTCTATGCCCTTCGCGTAGGCGTCCTCCGGCCTATCAAAAATTCCTAGTTTCTCTTCCCCAATTATCAGGACAAATTTGCCCCGATAGCTTCTTAGGAGTTCTTGCTTTATTGAGTTGTAGTAACTGAGTTCGGTTTCTAGCGGCATTCTTCCTCCGAGGGCAAGACCTTAAATCAACATTTTATCGGGGATAGTTTCAGAAAGTCAAAACTCAACAATGGAAATTTTGAGGCAACAGCCCAAGTCCGTATTATAGCGGGCTCTCAGCCGACGTTTGTTGAGCTAATGCTCTGCGTCCTGGGCGCGTTTCGATTATAATGGCTGTCGGTCCCCGCGGCGGCCCCTGTGCAACGCGCGGTGGGTCCTGAGAAATCAAAATCCCAGTCCGGCCTGCGGCGCAGCGCCCGAATTGATTGGTGAAGAATGGCTGACCCGTCAAGCGTCTCCGCAACTGAGAGCCGCGTGGTTTACAACGTCATTGAAATCATGAAGCTCCTCCCCCATCGCTATCCCTTTCTGCTGGTGGACCGAATCGTGGAGCTCGACCCGCCGCAGCGCATCGTGGGGCTGAAAAACGTCACCATCAACGAGGAGTTTTT
>JASHTO010000486.1 GCA_030040515.1 Terriglobia bacterium | reverse complement strand
TGCACGTCAATGTGCTCCTGCGGCGAAGCATTCGCAAGGTGCTCTTCCATAGCGTTGTGCAAAGCCAGCTCCAAAAACCGGAAGGCCCGGCCGTCATAGGTTTTCTTGATTCGCGGCGTGGGGAGCACGTCTCCCGGCCGTTCAGCCGCCGCCCCCACTTCGTGTTGCGCCAGCCATTCGAGCTCCGCCTGCTCGGCCTCATGATTGCCCAGCCGGCCGAGCACGACAGCGAGCAGCGTGTGGGACTCAGAATCATTGGGATCAGCACGCACCGCCGCCTGGAGCGACTCCGCCGCATCCGCATAGCGTCTCTCGTGCCAAAGCGCCACTCCGCGATTGAAGCAGAAGTCTACGTCGGAGGGGTTGCTGCGGTAGGCGCGCTCGAAATTCGCCAGAGCCTCATCGTAGCGGCCGCGCCGCGCCTCCAGCACACCCAGGTTATTCAAAACCTCGTCGAGGGGCAGCACCTTCTTGAGAGTTTCAAACTCCTCTTCCGCCGCCGCTTCCCGCCCTAAAAAAAATTCGTCGACGGCGTGCAGGAACAGCGATTCATCGTAGGTCGGATCGCTCGGTTCGATCTTCCCCAACCAGAGCACGGAGTTCGCATAGTCCTTCTGCTCAAAATAAAACCGGCCCAGTGCGAACGTTGCCCGGTGGTCCGTGGGGTCCAGGCGTTCCGCTTCCGTAAAAAAATGCAGGCGGGCGGCGTTGTCCGTGGCGACCAGGCCGCGAATGTAATTTTCAAAGGCATCGAGGTGAATGTCGTGGAAGCGCCGGCGGAAGTCATCCTCACTGCCCGCCGTGAAATCAGGATCGTGCATTGCCAGCAGCCGCCACGCCAGGCGCGTCTGCAATTCCACGAGTTCCGTCAAGTCGCCGGATACTTCCAGAAGCTGGGAGAGTTTCAATTGTTTGACGTCAAGCAGTTGGGCATGGGCAACCAAGCGGTTATCCGTCAAATTGAAGTTGCCGACCACGGCCCAATCCACGCCCAGGGTTTGCGCCACCTTGATCTGGCTGGCCAGCGTCAAAGGTGCATCCGCGGGAATTCCCAGTTGGGTGTAAGCGGCGTTGCGCTCGTCCCGGTCGAGAACATAGTTGTCGGGTTGCGGGAGTCTCGCGGAGAGAACTTGCGCAAAGCTCTCGGAAATCCAATTCAAATCCGCGCGTGGACTGAGGTTCTCAAAAGGAAAGACCAATAAGGATCGCACCTCTGACGAGCCGCGGAGCTGCCAGGGAAAAAAGAGCAGAAGCACCACAAGTCCGAGCATCCTTCGCATGCGAACTCAATTCGACCAAATCATTATAGCACTGCGGCGAATCGGTCTTTTCCGCCCGCCGACCCTCGGTCAGTTCTTGATGGCGACGGGTGGATTCTGAAGAAGTTCAACGAATGCCGGGTATTGGCTGATCTTCTTGAAGTCGGGGTCCTCGTCGATCCGCTTGCGGTCGGTGAATCCGTCTTCCATCGCGCGCCGTAAATAGTGCACGGCGTCCTCCGCGTCGCCAGACGCGGCGAAGGCTTTGGCCATGTAGAAATAGAATTTCACGCTCGATTCGCTGGTGTGGATCACCGTCCCGACGGCGGACTCCTCCGCCAGCACATTGGGATTGATGCTCAGGGCCGCGCGATATTCCTGCACGGCTGCCGGGTACTTGCCCTCCCGCGAATAAGCGATTCCCAAATTGATGTGAAATGCCGCATTTTCGCCCTTCACATCGATTGCGTGCTTGTAATACTTCACGGAGCGGCCATATTTCTTCTCCATGAAGTACACCGTGCCCTCGTTGTTCCAGGCTTCCGCAAAGTTCTTGTCAGCGCGGGTGGCGCCGGAATAGGCTTTTTGGGCGTTGTGGAACTTACCTTCCTCCTGGAAAGCAATGCCCAGCTTATTCCACAACACAGCACTCTTAAAGGAGGATTGCCTGAGGGCGCGATAGTAGTAATCCGCGGCGTCGGCGTAGTTCTTCCTAGCCATAAAAATGTCCGCCCGCTGCTCCAGGGTGAGCATATGGGGCTGAGGAGTGGGCGACGTCGGCGATCCCAAGGCCGGTGCGCCTTCCTGCGGATTGAAGCCGCTTCCATGAACCTGCGCCGCATCCGGTGAGCTGATCGCCGCGACCATCAGCATGGCTGCAAAAGGGCCGGCGCATCGAATCAGGGTTTTCATGGCTGGACCTCGTTTTCTCGGGAATCGGATTCCGGAACGCTGGACCCGGGTATCAAGACTCGCCGTTCCGAATCGGGGGCCAGGATTCGGCAATTGATGGGCGCCGCTTGCGACGCCGAAAATTCCCCCTTTCCAGCGCCACATCGTTCCAGTCTCAGATGCCTGACTGCAAGTCGGGACCGGCCGGGTGTCCCGTAGCCTCTATTTTAACTCTCCGGCGGGGGTTTTTTCGTGGAATCTGGCGGGGGCTCCGGCTTGGGGCTCTTGCTCTTGAAGATCGAAAGGAATTTCTTCAGCACGCTATCCTTTTTCTCCGCGGGCTGCGCCGAGCCGTCGGACGAAGGAACCGGAATAACCGTGTCGCCGTTCTGCGCGGGCGCGGTGGCCGCTGCCGGTGCGGAAGGGTTGCTGCCGGAGTGAAACAATTTACCCAAAATCCCGTCGCCGCCCTGTTGTGCGGTGGGCCCCTGCGGTTCGGTTCCGGCAATGAACCACTCCTGATTCGTCGCCACGGCGTCATTGCCGCTGGGAAGAACCGAAGCGGTTTGAAGCGGGACCTGCACGACCCCGTCGGGCGGTTCGAAGGGCTTGGCGTCGCCATAGACCGGGTCCAGGGCGGCGCGCTTCATGAACTCCGTCCAAATGGGCAGCGCCGAATCGGCTCCCGCCAGGTTCAGCTCGCGGTCGTCGTCGTACCCTACCCAGGCAATTGCCAGCAGATTGGATGTGAACCCGGCAAACCAGCCGTCATGCGACGTTCCGGTCTTGCCCGCGGCGGGCAGCGTGAACCCGCGCGTCCGGGCGCCCGCGCCCGTCCCGTTGTTAATCACACTCTCCAGCAGATTCACCATCAGGTAGGCAACGCGCGGGTCCAGCACTTGCCGCGTCACCTCCGAACTCCGCCACAGCGTGTGTCCGGAGGAATCATTGACAGCCAGAATGAACCGCGGCTCCACGTAAGCTCCGCCATTGGCAAAGATCGTGTAGGCGCCGGCGATTTCCAGCGGGGTCGCCACGTATGCTCCCAGCGCTATGGCCGGCGTGGGGAGCAAGTCCCGGTTGAACCCCGCGGCCACCGCCAGACTGCGCACTTTATCGTAACCCACCATTTCGGCGAGGCGCACGGTGGCGACATTCAGCGAATACATCAGGGCCTGCCGCAGCGTCACCTGTCCGTGATATTCCTTCATGTAATTTTCCGGCTCATAGGTCTGGTCGCCAAACTGAAAGGTGGTGGGTTCATCGGTCAGGGTGGTAGCCGTCGTGATGAGGGGCTGGGAGCCATCCACACCGGAGTTCAGGGCTGCCGCATAGACGAACGGCTTGAACGATGACCCCGGCTGGCGCATGGCCAGCACATGGTTGAGCTGGCTTCGGCCATAATCACGCCCTCCCACCAGAGCTTTCAGCCAGCCGGTGTGGGGATCGAGAGCCACCAGCGCCATTTGCGGTTGCAAGGGATCAGGCCGCGGAGCGCCTCGCGCCAGCTTGGGCTTCTTCAATCGCTTGTCCAGTTCCGCGCTCCCCAGACTGATGGCGGCGGAAGCCGCTTCCTGCGCGTCCAGATCCAGCGTGGTATAAATCCGGTAGCTTTGCGAGACCAGGTCATGATCGGAGAATTGCGCGAGCAACTGGTCCTTCACCATGTCGACGAAATAAGGAGCCTGCGTGCCTTCCACGTTGCGAACCACCACACCCAGAGGCGCGGCGGAGGCTTTCTCCGTCTCCGCGGGGGTGAGCATCCCCAGCTCCATCATGCTTCGCAACACAAAATTGCGCCGCTCCAGCGCCCGCGCGGGATATTTATAAGGCGAATAAATGTTGGGCCCACGGATGACTCCCGCCAGCAGCGCCGCCTCCGAAGCGGTCAGACTTCCCACGTCCTTGTTGAAGTAGGCGTTGGCCGCCTCCCCAAATCCGTAGATGGAAAAACTCCCCCGCTGGCCCAGATAAACCTGGTTCGCGTAAAGCTCAAAAATCTGCTCCTTGTTCAGGCGTTGCTCGAGCAGCAGGGCCAGGAAGACCTCGTTCACCTTTCTGCCGTATTTCCGCTGCGGGGTGAGTCCGAAAATGTTGCGGGCCAGCTGCATGGTCAGAGTGCTTCCGCCTTGCACGATTTCTTCCTTGCGGAACAAGTCGTGCATCGCGGAAGCCATAATGCGGTAAAAATTCACGCCATGATGCGAGAAGAAACTATGATCTTCCGCCGCCACCACCGCGTTGACCACCGTCTTGGGAAGGTCCTGGTAGCGCACCAGCCGCCGCTTGCTGCGCGAGCTGTCAAACAATGTGGTGATGACTTCCGGCTCGAGCTGGTAGCTCTCGAGCGGCGTTCGGCCGGAAAGCGAGGTGATGGAAGCCAGATGGCCGTTGGCGAATTCCAGCGCCGCCGGCCCCTCCTTGAATAAATCATTGGCGAAAAATGACGAGACGCCAGGCCGGATTTCCAGGTGATTGCCCATGCGCCGGTAGGTGCCCACTTTTGACCCGCCTTCATACTCCGCATAGAGCCCCTTGCGCAGGCGGGCCGCCACTTCATCCGCCGTAATCGCCTCCCCCGGGTAAACAGGCGTAGGCGCGGCAAACACCAGCGACGCGTTGTTGAAGACGTCGCCGCTCAGCCGCGCGTCAATCACCCGCGTGAAGCGCTCGTAGTAATAGGCGCACACTCCCACTGCCGTGACGAACAAGAGCAGCCCCGTGCCCAGCAGGAGCTTCTTCCCGCTCCCCCAGTGGGATTTTCCCTGCCTCACACTTCTCCCGCGGCCCTTCGATACAGACGGACCCCGCGGAGCCGAAGTGGGACGGACAGACACGTTTTATATCGCCCGATTTTCAGAGGAGTGGGTAAAGTGGAGTTGGAGCGTGTACACCTTCAAGTCCACCGGGACGTGGTAATCCAGCCTGACACTCACTTTGTTGGCGGTCGCTTCCACCTTCATATCATCCGATGCCAGGTTGAGGCCCAGATCCTGGGCCTTGGCGATGATCGTCTTGCGAATGACCTCTTCCGAGGCGTGCTGAGTTTGCCAGAAAGGAGTCTGGTTCTGAATGTAGTCGTCGAGCTGCAAATCGTTGATGTATACGGGAACGGTTTTGAAGGCGACAAAGACTAACACACCGAGAAAGGTAAGAGAGAGGAGAGCCTTGAAGGTAATTTTGCCGGATTCCGACAACCGCATGATACTCCCTGGGGTGTACACACCCACTCTGGGTTATCCCCTGCGGATTGCCTCCAAAGACGGGATAACCGAATCCAGCTTAGCATCCTGAATTTGCTTTGTCGAGCGCCGGAAGATCTCCGCCAGCCCCTGCTCAAACTTGCGCTTTCCCAGCGTGACGCGGAAGGGAGCGCCGATCAGGTCCGCGTCCTTGAACTTTACACCGGGCCGCTCGGCGCGGTCGTCAAACAACACGTCGAGGCGCTGCGCCCGCATTTCGTCATAGAGTTTCTCGGCCGCGTCCCGCAGGCGCGCGTCGTCCATGTTGGCCGCTGTTAAAATGATTTCAAACGGAGCGATGGAGGCGGGCAGGAACATCCCATCGCGGTCATGGTTCTGCTCCACCGCCGCGCTCAGGATGCGCTCCACGCCGATTCCGTACGAGCCCATCACCAGCGGCACTTCTTTGCCGTTTTCGTCCAGCACGGAGGCGTGCATGGCCTGCGAATAGCGCCGCCCCAGCTTGAAGATGTGGCCCAGCTCCACGGAAACGCTGACGCGCAGTGGCCGCCTGCACTTCGGGCACAGATCTCCGGCGGAAACCACGCGCAGATCACGATATTCGGGCGTAAAATCGCGCCCCGGCGTCACGTTGCGCAAATGCGTATCGTCTTTGTTCGCGCCGGCAATCATGCCCCTGCGGCCTTCCAGCGCCTTATCGGCAAGAATCCTGACCCCCTTCAGCCCCACCGGACCCAACGAGCCCAGGTGCGCCCCCAGCAGCGCGTGAGCCTCTTCCGGCGTGGCGGGGCGAAACGTATCGGAACCGAGCGTCGTGGC
>JASHTO010000485.1 GCA_030040515.1 Terriglobia bacterium | reverse complement strand
TTTGGGCAAGCAGCATGAATACAATTGTCCCGACCGGTTTCTTTGCCATCAGATTCTCCTTGAATACTGAATAGTACCACATGGTTACAAGGGTCTACGCGGGGGGGAGTAGTAGATACTTTGAAAGTCCCAAACAAAATCTTGGTGTTTGAATTGCCTGGTTTAGATTTTCAGTTTGGAGCGTAGCGTTTTCGGGAGGATGTCGATGGGCATCATTTCTTCCAATTTCTTGGTAATTTTCCAAGTCGTGGACTGTCCCTCTGCCATTCTAACTAAATGCCCGGCTCTTTCTTCGGCAACCTCGCCTTTCCGCCAGATATTGAAAACAATCTCACTCGGACATATCCCCAGACAGAGGAGGTACTCATAGTTCCTGTCGTGCCGGACGTGATTAAACTGAAATGTACCCTTGGCTCCAAGCGACGCCGTTTTAACCTCGAATCGACGGTTTGCGATCATCATATCGGTTCTTGCTGTACGGCCTCCTCCGGTCGCTTTGATTCCAACACCTGCAAGGTAGCGGCGAATGAATTCTTCACCAATCTGCCCGCGGTTTGTATTGCCGAGCTTTTTATATCCGAGCAATGGAGAGCCCTGCCAGATATCTTCTGGCGCGTGCTCCTTGATAATCTCGATCAACAGTTCTACGGAAGTCACTTTGGAGGTTCCCAGCGCTCTTTGCTGTTGTTACTCTTCCAGAACACCAAGAAATATGAATGATTCTTGCGTGCGTGGACCTGACGAACCATCCTGCTGACGCCGGGGCGATTATTGCGAATAACCACGAACAAATCCTCTGCTATTAATCCAATCTTTTCGTAAATCTGCATTATCTCGACGTGTGTGAACCGCTGGCGGTTCGCGCAGACTTCATCCTGGCATTTCACGATTAGTACGCCGTGGTTTCGCAGGACTCGATAAGCCTCTTTCCCTCCATCCCTGTAGAGCTCAAGGACGGCTTCGTGGTACTTACTTGAAGTCTGGTTTCCGCTCGTGTTGTTCTTATAGTGTTTCTCGAATGGCGTGTGAGTGGAATGGGCCGTTCCACCGGGTGTGTGCATATAGGGGGGATCGAAGACGACACAATCTATCTCACCAGTTTGGTATGGGAGGGCTCGACAATCGACGCCACCCTGAATATCCGTCGCTTTCAACTTGTACATGCCTGCCGGGACCTCTCGCCAGAACACGCCCTTACCATACGTAACATCGGCGACCGTACTTCCAGGGCTTACGTACAATTGGAGAATCTTTGGAAATGCCCGGTTATTAGTCTCCAGGAAAGCGCTGAGCACAAGCTCGTTGGTGGGAATCCCATTTCGCACAATGCGCTTCTGCCGATGCTTGCCTGGACTGAGCATCGATTGGAGTCGGAGTTGAACTGGTGCGGATAGCGAATCGTTGGGCCGCACCAATGAGTTGGCGATTCGCATGTTGGGAGATTCTAGCAAATCCATGTCCATGTTGGACAGGCCCATTTTCGGTTCCCTCGGATTTTTGTCTTTCACAGTTTGTGCCGCGTTACGGTGAAACTAAGAAACTACTCACAGGGAAGAAAGCCTCCCCCACCCAGCAGTCAGAAATTCGCTGACCGTACCCACCACCTTCAGGTATTCTTACAGCGCAGGGACAAGCGATGGCACGATTACTCGACCCGAATCCTGCCGACCTTCGCACCGTTTTGCTGGAAACCTACGCGGTGAATGACGCGATGAACCAGCTTCTGCTGGCGCACCTCGATTCGCGGGCGTGGCGGGCGGAGCCGCCGGGCGCAAAAGGCCAGGGGCGGACGATTGCCGCGATTTTCGCGCACCTGCACAACGTGCGGCTCACGTGGCTGCGCTATTCCGCGCCGCACCTGAAGCGTCCGGTGCGGCTCGATCCGCATCGCTGCACTTTGAAGCAAGCCGCAGCCGCCCACCGGCAGAGCGCCGCGGCGTGCCTCAAAATGTTGACCGACGCATTGTCCGCCCGCCCGCAGCGCCGCGTGACAAAATTCACGCGCGACGGTTACGTCCGCGCCTGGCCCGCCGGCGCCACGATGTTCGCCTACATGTTTTCGCACGAAGCGCACCATCGTGGCCAAATCGTGATGTTGGCGCATCAGCTCGGGTGCCGCCTGCCGGTGGAAGCCGCCGCCGGCATCTGGTGGTGGGACAAACTTTGGAAACACGTTGGTCTTGATACCCGGCCGCGCTAACCACCAAGCGGCGCTTCCCGTTGTAGCGGCGCTCGATAGACCGCCACTACAGTCACCACACATCGACACTACGGGCCAGATTTTTGAGGTGCAGGCCGGTTGGGGATTGCTGTAGACTGCTTTCTGGAAAAGAGTTCATCGTGGGCAATGTAATTACGCTGCCGGAACAACGGGTGGTTCTCGAAAACGTCAGTTGGGACGTCTATGAGAATATTCTCTCCGGACATTTGGACAGGTCTGTGCCGCGCTTTACCTTCGATCGAGGAAGGCTGGAGATTATGAGCCCTTCGTCGGAACACGAGGAGTACAAACAGGCGCTTACCCTACTCGTCGAGATTCTGGCGGACGCGCTGCGGATTGATATTCGAAGTTTGGGCTCCACGACATTCAAGCGCAGTGAGTTGGAGCGCGGATTCGAAGCCGACGCATGCTTCTATATTCAGACCGCAGATCGAATTCACGGCAAACTTCACATCGACCCCGCCGTCGATCCTGCACCTGACTTGGTGATTGAAGTTGAGGTCACGGCGCCCGCGCTGAATAAATTGCCGATCTACGCCGATTTCCGTGTTCCCGAAATCTGGCGCTACGATGGTGCGCGGCTGGTGATTCTCCACTTGTCGGGCGCCGGATATCTCGAAAAAGCCGACAGCTTGGCCTTTCCCGGCGCCTCCGCGGCCGATATCGCCCGACTCGTTCGGCGAAGTATTGCGCTGAAACGCACCGAGTGGCTCGCCGAAATTCGAAATTGGACGCGAACACTCAAGTAATCAAGGCTTAACTCGCATCCCGGAGCAGGTCCGCGGCCTCTGCGCCGGTTCCTCCTGGTGCCATCAAGTGCGCGGCGGCAAAACTTCAGGGGTTGGCGCTGCATCTAATGTAGTGATGCAGGGAAGGACTGGGAGTCATGTGGAATAATCTGAAGACAACGGTGTTATTGGCAGCCATGACCGGCCTGGTGCTGGCGGTGGGTGATTGGTGGGGCGGGCAGAATGGGCTGATCCTCGCGCTGGTGCTGGCCGCCGTGATGAACCTGGGAAGCTACTTTTTTTCCGACAAGATCGCGATTATGTCTTCTGGCGCGCAACCCATTTCGCGCGAGGAAAACCCGCGCATCTATCAAATCGTGGAGCGCCTGGCGGCAAAGGCGAACGTTCCCGTTCCCAAAATCTATTTTATTCCCACCGATTCTCCCAATGCGTTCGCTACGGGGCGCAATCCCCATCATGCTTCCGTGGCGGTGACGCGCGGCATCCTGGAAATCTGCGACGACGAAGAAATTGAGGGCGTGCTGGCGCACGAACTGGGGCACGTGAAGAATCGCGACATTCTCACCAGCGCCGTGGTGGCCACGCTGGCGGGTGCGATTACCATGATCGGGCACATGCTCTGGTACGCCGACCTCTTCGGCGGATTCGGCGGCGGACGGGGCGACGACCGGCGGGGCGGGGCGCTTTCCGGGCTTGCCATGATGATTCTGGCTCCGTTGGCTGCCACCCTGATTCAGCTCGCCATTTCCCGCTCGCGCGAATACGAAGCCGACCACACGGGCGCGGAGATTACCGGCAACCCTATGGGGCTGGCGCGCGCGCTCGACAAAATCGACAAGTGG
>JASHTO010000484.1 GCA_030040515.1 Terriglobia bacterium | reverse complement strand
GTGGAATCGTGGCCATCGCCGGGTTTGGCGCGTTCCTTGTTTGGGAGTGGCGCGCAAAAAAGCAGACCCGCCTGCGGCTAGCGCAATCGGCAATATGTCTGTCAATTCCGTTCCTCGCCATTACTCTTTTCGTAGCAACTTATATGGCCTGGAAGGTTGGCACAAAGTTGTTTATCAATTGCACCGTGGTTTTCCTGATGAACTACTGGTCCAAATGGTTTTGGGGAACTGCATACGTTTACGGCGCCGACTTGCCCACCGGCCTTCCGGCGGGGATTGAGGCAGGGGCTTTGCTGATGTGGGTCTTCATTCATCTTTTGCTGCCCTTGGCCTACCTGCTGTTTTTCCTCCGATATCGCCGGCGCTCGGAGGCGGAATTGGATGAACCCTGGGACCGCCTTATGCTTGTGAGTATTGTCGGGATCTTTCTGTTCCTCGGGATCGCGACGTCGCCAGTTTGGTTCAGATTGATTTCTGTGTCGGCGCCCGCGCTGATAGTCTATATCTGGATGATCCAGGGCCGAAGCCGTATTTCCCGCGCCCTTAAGTACGGGGCCTGGGCGGGCGGTTTGCTGGCTTTGCTTGCGCAACCGGCGATTCTGCAAGCCGAGTGGAAGGGATATCTTGACACACCAACAGGCCGCGCGGCACTCTCGGACCCTGGCCATTACGCGAAGTACCGCTGGATCCTCGATCACACCCATCCGGGGGAATATTTTTTCCAGGCGGATGATTGCGATGAATACTTCCTGCTGGGCCTTCAAGATCCCGCAAAAGTCTCCTTTGTTACGGACAGCACTTACACGCGACCGGACCAAGTGCAGAATGTTGTGGATATGCTCCAAAAGTATCGCGTCCATTGGGTCATGTGGTCCGCATGGCTCGACGTTCCACGCAGTCCGGGGGCGGACGGGAGCGCGGAACGGCCCCTTCGGAATTATTTGCGTTCGCACTACCATCCGGTGAAGGATTTCGATGATCAACTCGAAGAGGCCTGGGAACGCAACTCCCCGGAGCCGGCGGCGGACGGAAACGGGCCGCCGGCGCAGGCGGAAAAATCCCAGGCGCGACAGTAACCGCTCATGGATAGCAACTTGGCACATCCCGCAAGCTCGCAGAACCAGCGCACATGGTTGTTGTTTGCCTGCCTGACGGTTCTGGGACTCGCGCTCACCTCGAACATTGAAAGCGCCTCGGAGCGCGCCTTCATGCAGCAGGATGACCTCATCCCAGTGGATTTTCCGGTCTTCTATCTGGGCGGGAAGGTTGCCTTACAGCGTGCCGCCACGCCTCTCTACTATCCACCTTCAGACCGAAGCCAGGGATACACGCTGTTGTACAGATACGCGGACGATTCCACACCCTGGGCGCAAATGGGGCGCAAGGAAGGCTTTGGACAAGTTCTGCAATTCACCAACCCCCCTTTTTCTGCGATTTTCATGGCGCCGTTCGCGCTGTTGCCATGGCAATCCGCGTATATCCTCTGGGAAACTCTGATCATCGCTTTCCTGGCGGGCAGCATCTATCTCACCTTGTTGCTTTTTCCTACTGGCCCTGATCTGGCGCTTGGGGTTCTCATCTTCGTCGCGGCCTGCTGCTTTTTCCCCTTAAGATGCAATCTCGTATTCGGCCAGGCAAATGCCACAGTTCTCTTTCTATGGACTCTGGGCGTTTACATGCTCAGTCGTCAGCGACCGGCCTCCTCCGCGCTATGTTTCGCGCTGGGCACTGTGCTGAAGGTCTCGCCGATTGTCGCCGTTCCGCTCCTCGCCTTGCGGCGGCAATGGCGGTGGCTGGCTGCCTACGCATCAGGTGTCGCAGGATTTGCGGGGTTTTCCATCTGGGCATTGGGATGGCGCACCAACCTGACTTGGCTGACGGCAATTTATCCCGCAATTTCCTCCGGGCTGGGGAATACCTCCAACCGCTCCCTCGCCGGGCTGATGGATGCCATCTGCGGCCCCAAATACTTCGCCAACCTTAACGACGCCATGGAGTGGCCTGTCCCGCACGGGCTAAGCCTTTTTGAGAAGGCTTTCGGCCTGACAATCGGGCTTGCGTTTCTGTATTGGTGCTGGCGAAGAAGGCGCGACGCCAAAGGATTAGTGGACGAACTTATCCTTTTGCCGCTTGTCTACCTTCTGACAGCGCCTTTTTGTTGGCAGCATCACTTCGTTCTTGCAATTCTCCCTTTGACGTATTTCTGGGTGAAAGCGCGCACGTGGACTTTCGCAGAACTGGCCGTGCTCTATCTGAGCACCCTGGCGATTGGAACAGAGCTCCCCAATTACATCAGCGCGTACACGTCCCTCGGCAGCCCCGCTTTAATTATTCTGGCCATCGCCGTTTGGCCGGCGGCCACTTGCGCGCTCATCTGGCTGGGTATGCACACGTATAAGCGTTCGCAGGCACTTTCGCAGTAAAATATTTCCTCAAGCCGCTTGGCCCGGAGGCACTCGATGGAAAACCGAGAAATCGCCGCCGTCTTCGAAGAGATCTCCAACCTCATGAAGATCATTCAGGACGATCCCAAGTGGACCTTCAAGGCCGCCGCCTACGACCGCGCCAAACGCTCAATTGAAAGCTTCCCGGAACGCCTCGAAGACGTCGCGCGCGATCCCAACCGGAAACTTACGGACATTCCTGGTATCGGCGCCGATCTGGCCAAAAAAATCACCGAGCTCGTTGAAACTGGAAAATCGAGTTATCACCAGGAGCAGATCGCGAAAATCCCACATAGCCTGCTCGACATGCTGCAACTTCAAACCGTCGGCCCGCAGAAAGTGCGGTTGTTCTACAAACAGGCGAACATTCAGAGCGTGGACGAATTGGAAGCGGCCGCGAAAGAAGGCAGGTTGCGCGATCTGCCGGGCATGAGCGAGAAATCCGAGGAGAACATTCTCAAAGCCATTGAGGTCTTTCGCCGCGCCGCGGGGCGATTCCGGCTGGACACGGCCTTCGAGACCGCTGAAGTACTCACCGCCTGGTTGCGCGACCTGAAAACCGTTGAGGAGGTCACTCCGGCAGGCTCGCTCCGGCGCGGGCGCGAGACTGTGGGCGACTTGGACCTGCTGGTGACCGGCCGAGACCCCGCGAGCATCGCCGACCATTTCGTCAAATTCCCCGGCATCGCTGCGATCCTGGCCAAGGGTGAAGACAAGGTTAGTGTGAAGCTCAAGAACGACCTGCAAGTTGACGTGCGGATGATCGAGCGCTCGGCCTATGGCGCGGCCTTGCATTACTTCACCGGTTCGAAGGAACATAACGTGGCAATGCGCGACATCGCCAAGCGCCGTGGCTGGAAGCTGAATGAGTACGGTCTTTTTCATGGAGAAAAACTTCTCGCCGGCCGCACGGAGGAGGAGATCTTTGCAAAGCTCGGCCTTGAGTGGATTCCCCCTGAGCTGCGCGAAAATCTGGGTGAAATCGAGGCGGCAGAGAAGAACGAACTGCCCAAGCTCGTCGATCTGGAGGACATTCGCGGCGATTTGCAGATGCACACCACCGCCTCCGACGGCCACGCCAGCATCGAGGAGATGGCCGGGGCGGCAAAGCAAATCGGGTACAAGTACATCCTGATCACCGACCACTCCAAGGCCGTGACGGTTGCGAACGGGCTCGATGAAAAGCGCGCCGCCGAGCACATTCGCCGCATCCACGCCGCGCGCAAGCAGGTGAAGGGAATTGAAATATGGGCGGGCACAGAAGTGGACATCCTGGGCGACGGGAAGTTGGACTATTCTGATGCCCTCCTCAAGCAGTTTGACATCGTGCTGGCGAGCGTCCACTCCCGCATGACAATGCCGGCGGACGAGATGACTTCACGCCTGCTGCGCGCGCTTGAAAACCCCTACGTGCGAATTCTTGGCCATCCCACCGGCCGGCAGATTCTGCGCCGCGATCCGTTTCTGTTTGACCTTGAAAAAGTTTTCGCCGCGGCCAAGAAATTCGGGGTCATTCTGGAACTCAACGGGAATCCCGAGCGGTTGGATTTGTGCGATCGGCACGTGAAACTGGCGCACGACCGCGGAATGAAGATCATCATCTCCACCGACGCGCACGACCCGAAGGATTTTTCGCTGATGCGCTACGGCGTCATGACCGCGCGCCGCGGCTGGATGGAAAAATCGGGTGTGCTGAATACCCTTCCGCCTGAAAAGCTTCTCTCGAATCTTCGCCCACTGCCGAATTGACCGCCAGGGAGCTCTGCGGTGAAAGCTCTCATTTGGCAATGTCCGGCGAGATGCGCACTTTTCAGGAAGAGCATTGGGGTCCTCCCGCAACCCTATGCAATCCGGCGCAAATTGAGTAATCTGGTTGAGGCCACGTTCCGCGACATCGAAGGTTATGGCTACTCCAGATTCGGGAGAATTTCATGCTGCGTTTATGCTCATTCCGCCGGCCGGGGAACCTCGCAAGGATCATTCTGATTCTATTCGCCGTCACGCTCTTGTCTTGCACCGGACTCGACCCCGCAATGCCCAGGCCCGAAGAGTCCGCCAACATTACTCGCGCAACCTTGGAGAACGGCCTGCGCGTGGTGATCGTTCGCGACACGCTCGCGCCGGTGGCGACCACCGTCATGAACTACCTGGTGGGCTCAAACGAAGCTCCGGAAGGATTCCCCGGCACGGCGCACGCGCAGGAACACATGATGTTCCGCGGAAGTCCGGATCTATCCGCGGACCAACTGGCCAACATCGCGGCGGCCATGGGCGGAAATTTCAACGCCGACACGCAGCAGACTGTGACGCAGTACTTCTTCACGGTTCCCGCCGAAGATCTTGATGTCGCGTTGCATGTTGAAGCCGTCCGCATGAGCGGGGCACTCGACACCGAAGATCTGTGGAAGGAGGAACGCCCCGCCATCGAACAGGAGGTTGCGGCGGACCTTTCCAACCCGCAATACGTCTTTTACACGCAGTTGTTGGAAGCCATGTTCCAGGGAACGCCATATGCTCATGACGCACTGGGCTCACGGCCTTCTTTTGACAAAACCACAGGGAAAATGCTCCACGATTTCTACAGCACCTGGTACGCTCCCAACAACGCCATTCTGGTAATCGCCGGCGATGTACAACCGGAGCAGGTTCTCACGGAAGTCAAAACGCTCTTTGGTGGGATTCCGCGCAAAGCCCTGCCCGCGCGCCCGCAGGTGAACTTGGCGACTGTGCACGGCAAGGCTCTGGCGCTTCCTACTGACTTGCCTTATGGCCTTGCTGTGGTCTCCTTCCGCATGCCAGGGTCAAACAGCCCGGACTACGCCGCAACACAATTATTGGCGGAGGCCCTGAGCAGTCAGCGTGGCACGTTGTACCAACTTGTTCCGGACGGCAAGGCGCTTGACGCGGGCTTCGAGCTTGCCACTTTGCCGGAAGCGAGCCTCGGCTACGCCGTAGCGGTTTTTCCAAAAGGCGCGAGCGGGGATGAATTGATTGAGGAACTTAAGAAAATCCTCGCCGACGATTTGAAAAGCGGCGTGCCGGACGATTTGATTGAGGCCTCGCGGCGCCACGAAATTGTCGACGCTGAATTCCAAAAGAATTCGGTTTCCGGATTGGCCATGGATTGGTCAGACGCCGTCGCGGTCGAAGGGCGGCAATCGCCGGACGAAGATATTCAGGCCATTGCCAAAGCCACGCCTGCGGATGTCAGCCGGGTGGCGGCAAAATATCTGAATTTCGATCAGGCCATTACTGCTGTCCTGACTCCACAGCCATCGGGCAAGCCTACTTCCTCGAGCTCGTTTGGCGGCCAGGAGTCGCTGGCCGCATCTCAGACTCACGAGGTTGCGCTTCCCGAGTGGGCGGCGAAAGCGCTCAGCCGTCTTTCAGTGCCGGAATCGAGTGTCCGGCCCGTGGTCAGCACGCTGCCCAACGGCTTGAGGCTGATTGTCGTGCCGGAAACAGTGAGCGACACCATCAGCGTCTTGGGTGAAATAAAAAGCAATTCCAACGTCGAGGTGCCCCGGGGTAAGGAAGGCGCAAGCGGTCTCCTCAACGAACTCTTCGAATATGGAACCGTTAATCTCGATCGCGTGGCGTTCCAGAAGGCGCTCGATGATA
>JASHTO010000483.1 GCA_030040515.1 Terriglobia bacterium | reverse complement strand
TGCGCGCAGATGCAGTTATCGGCGCCGGCGGGCACGGTGCCTGCGGCCCGAGGAAACAGCATCGCCTCCGCACCGCCAAGGTCTGTCCCCCAAAATTGAGGTGATGGCATGAGTGAGAAGATCTCCCTGGCCGCAGGCGTGGCAGAGCGCCGCTCGCCCGTTTCCCAAAAGGCGCAGAAATTCACCGAATCGGTGATCCGCGAGATGACGCGCCTGGCAATTGAGCACAATGCCGTGAACCTTGCGCAGGGCTTCCCGGATTTTGCCGCGCCCGAGGAAGTGAAGGAGGCCGCGGTCGCCGCCATTCGCGCCGACATCAATCAGTACGAGATCACCTGGGGAGCGCGCGAATTTCGCCGCGCCGTCGCCGAGCGCTTCCATCGCGACACGGGCCTCGAGATCGATCCCGAGCGCGAGATGACGGTTTGCTGCGGCGCTACCGAGACCATGATCGCGTCGCTGCTCGCCATCATCGACCCCGGCGATGAGGTGGTGGTTTTTGAGCCCTTTTATGAGAATTACGGGCCGGACGCCATCATCTGCGGCGCCACCACCCGCCACGTGCGCCTGCATCCGCCCGATTGGACCATCGATGCGCAAGAACTCGCTGCGGCCTTCACCGATCGCACGCGCGCCATCATTCTGAACACACCCAACAATCCCACGGGCAAGGTTTTCACGCTCGCGGAACTGGAACTGATTGCAGAGCAATGCCGCCGCGCTGGCGCTTACGCCATCACCGACGAGATCTATCAATTTCTCGTGTACGACGGCTTCCGGCACGTTTCGCTCGTGACCCTGCCGGGAATGCGTGAGCGCACGATCACTATCAATGCCATGTCAAAGACCTACAGCGTCACGGGCTGGCGGGTGGGTTACGCCATTGCGCCGCCCGAAGTGACCAACGCCGTCCGCAAGATGCATGACTTCCTCACCGTGGGAGCCGCCGCACCCTTGCAGCAAGCCGGCGCCACTGCCCTGCGGCTTCCGGAGAGCTATTACCAGCAGCTTTGCGTGAATTACCAAACGCGCCGCGACCGTATGCTAGTGGGGCTCGAACAAGCCGGGTTCCGCTGCTTCCGCCCGCACGGAGCGTATTACATCATGACGGATATTTCCGCTTTCGGATTTCACAATGACGTGGAATTTGCGCGCTACCTGGTGCGCGAAATTGGCGTAGGCGTGGTGCCCGGCAGCAGTTTTTATCGCGATCCCGCTTCCGGCGCGCAGCAGGTGCGCTTCGCCTATTGCAAAAAAGATGCTACGCTGGATGAAGCGCTGCGGCGGCTCGAAAAGCTGAAGAGATAACAAGATGTAAATGGTAAGAGGTAAGAACGGTCTTTCGAACTTACCTTTTACAATTTGCATTTTGCTTTTGTGTCCGACCCACCGGCCCACCGTCATCAAATCGGCGGCTCAAAGCACGGCGAAAAATCTGAAATGACATAATTCACCAGCGTGTTGAGAAGACGGTGCGATCTACAGTTCTAAAATGACCCGCAACGCATCTTCCAGTTCCTGAAGTTCGCCAGGCGAAATTTCGCCAATGCGGCTGCGCAAACGTTGTTTGGCGACCGCCCGAATCTGGTCGACCACAGCGACCGCCGGCTTGCTCGCGCACGTGACGGGCACCAGAAGTGGGGCCGCTGCCTGAGGGGCAGCTGAAAGTGGGATGACCACTACAGTGCGGCGACGCTCGTTGAGGACATTGGTTCCCAGAACCACGCAAGGACGCGTCTTCTTAATTTCCGAGCCGCGAGTGGGATCCAAATTCACCCACCAAATCTCACCTCGACGCGGGCTCATCCCAAGGCTCCAATATCTCATCACTCAAAGCGTCGAGTTCTCGCTCCAGCTTCTGTATTTGGCGGCTGCGGTTGGCGATTTCGCACGCCCGAGCCAGAAGTTGATCCCGCGCTTGCAGCTTTGCGGTCAAGGCATCGGCCACATAACGCGAGCGCTCCCGCGGCGGGACCTGGCGGGTAAATTGCGTCATCAGGGTTCTCGGAAGGCTGAAGGTGACTTTTTGCGTTGCCATAACTCCATACTACCATACTTCGGGAGTCAGTCACCGTTTCTCGAGCGCCTCAGTTTGAATCCTGTAGCGCGGGTGCCCCCACCCGCGACGGTTCCGCACTTGGGGACATCTGCGCTACAGGCACTCAAGCCGAAACACCAGCGCTGTTTCCGGGGATGTGCCATCACAGGGGCAGCTCGAAGCGCGGCGAAAAATCGGATACGACGTAATTCACCAGCGCGTCGAGGAGATCCGTTGCGTAGGGATCAGAGTTATAGGTTGTTCCCAGCGTGAAGGTTGTAACCAGCAGCTTCCCTTTGCCCGCTTTGCATTGCAGCAGGACTCCCTCATTATCGCGAATCCAGCCGTAGAAAATTCCCGCCAGCACATCGTTGAAATTCTGCGCCGGGATTCCCGTGATGACGGTGGCGGGGGTGACGGCCTGGGTTTCAAAACCGCTCAAAATGTCGAAGCTAAGATTTGTGAAAGGCGCGCGCCCTTTGCGCTCCCAGAGAAAATCGGAAATCCAATTGCCGCTGAGATCGTCTTCGGAGCGCCGCTTCACTTCGATTCCCGGCGCCAGCGTGAGCGGATCGGAGGCGATCAGGATGACGCGCGCCCCGGCGCGCAGCTTGTTCTTCACCGTTTCATCGAGGGTCGAGGTAATGAGAACGGGAAATGCTTCGGCGCCCGAGGGCTCAAGGTAGTTTCGCTCGCGCATCTCCCCTACCAGGCGGCGCAGGCGCCCGGGTGGCGGGTCGTAGAACGATACCATGGGAGGCAATTCGGGCTTTTGATCAGGGTAGAAGTAATAATCCAGAGAGAAGTCCGAGACGGGTTTATCGGCCACGATCATCCGGGCCTTGAGAGTCCTTTTGGCAGGCGCCGAACCCCTAGGGGCGGTAAGGCGAATGCTTCCCACCTTGGTGGCGCCGGCTGGGGGAACCGCCGTCACGGGCAATTCCCCCGACAGGTTCGTTCCTTCCAATTGCCATGCGACTTTCGCGCCCGCGAGGTCGCCCGGACCGTAATGCGAAATGTAAACATCCGCTTCGACCGGTGCCCCGGCTTGGTAATTGCGTCCGTCGGTGCGGAGCACCAGCAGATCGTTCTGTTGCAGCCGCTCGAGCGCATCACCGAACACCTTCGGATGGCGCCCCATGTCGAGCAGGCCGTTGGCCTCCCAGTTCACATCAGTGAATTCCGTAATCACATAGCCCTGGATATCCGAAAGCGTGCGCAGGACGGCAATCTCATAGCTCAGCGCATTGAATTCGTGCCACTCGGTGGCGTCAATGAGGGCATTCAAATCGGGGAAGAGCGAGTTGTACTGGTAATCCGCAAACCTCTGCTCGATGCCTTCGGGAACTGTCATTTCATTGTTTCCGAATCCCCGGCTGAACCACCACGGTTTGTCTTCGGGGAGACGCGGCAAGCCCCAATTGCCGAATTCGGAGAGCATCATCGGCTCATCGCCGCGCGGAGCGGCATCGCCATAGGGACTGAAGAGCCAGCCCGGGCGCTGCGCCTGGTCGTCCACGAGGCGATCGAAATTTGAGGCGTAGTCGGGGATGGAAGCGTACTGGTGGAAATCCGCAATGTCGGTCTCGACGTGAAAATTGTCGCAGCACGGGCTGTTATCCACGACCAGCCAGGGAACAAATGTCTTGGCCTGCTGATAGGCGGACTTCAGCCAAGCGCGGTCCGGAGCTTCCTTCAGGTTTGCACCCCAGTCCTCGTTCATAATGCTCACGATGACGATAGAGGGGTGGTTGGCGTCGCGCTCCACCATGCCGTGGAGGGTCTCCAGGGCACGGAGTTCGGAATCCGCAGTAAGTTTGTCCCAACTGGGGATTTCGTACCAAATCAGCATGCCCACTTCATCCGCGGCTTCCAGGTAGCGCGGGTCCGGGACTTTGATGTGGCAGCGCAGCAGATTCAGGCCCAGCGCCTTGGCCTTGCGCATTTCGTCGCGAAGGTAATCGAGTGAGGGTGGAGTGTAGATGGTGTCGGGGTAGAATCCCTGGTCCAGCGCGCCGCGCAGATAGATCGGCTTGCCGTTCAAGTAGAATTTCCCGCCGTGCGTGGCAAAAGTGCGAAAGCCGAAGGGGCAGCGGACGGAGTCGCGGGAACTCAACGCGACGCGCAGTTCGTAGAGGTTCGGGGCGGCGGGACTCCAGAGCGCGGGGCTGCTGACTTGCCCGCTGAACTTGGCGCCGGCCGCCGTCGCGGCAAGATCCTGCGCGCCTTTCCAAACGCTCTTGCCGCTCGCGTCTAGAATTTCTGCCGTGACGTTTACCGTGCCGGCCGAGCCCGCCCCAATGACCGGCGCGGTGATGGCGAAGTTCCCGTCGGCCGGGGCGGAAATGTGGACATTGCCCAGCCGCACGCGCGGGCGAAAATCGAGCTCCACGCTCTGCCAGAGGCCGCTGGTCTGGACATACCAACTCTGCTTGCCGTGCGGAATTTCGGCGTAGTTAATTCCATCCACGACCTCGGCAGGCTTCGCGCCCGGATCGGCAACGCGCACCGCCACCTGATTTTCACCCGGCTGGAGCAGGGAAGTGACGTCAAATTCAAAAGGCAGGTAGCCGCCATCGTGTTCCCCGGCCTGTTTGCCGTTTACAAAGACCAGCGCGCGATAGTCCACGGCGCCAAAATGCAGCAGGACCACTTGATCCGGCGCAGGCGGAGGCACGGTGATGGTGCGCCAATACCACGCCACGCCGGCGTAATCGCGAAGGTCGGAGAATTGCGATTGCCAGGAGGAGGGAATTCGCGTCGGCAAAACGTTGGCGGCGGAACCGAGTTTCTGCACATCGAGTGTGCCGTCGGGATCGGCGCGAAAGTGCCAATCGCCGTCAAGTGAAATGCTGGAAACTGTCGCTGGAGGCGCTGCCTGCGCCAGGAGGAGCAGGGGAAGGAGGAGTCGAAGTGTTAAGAGCATCGGCAACCTTAAATTGTGAGTCTATTCGTTTCCCTCAACAAAAGGCAAGCATTCGCCGAGCGGCCGGGCTCTTGAACGCGCCGCCTCGATACGCTATATTCAGGGACAGGTCAGCGGGAGTAATTCAGTGGTAGAATGCCAGCTTCCCAAGCTGGACGTCGTGGGTTCGAGTCCCATCTCCCGCTCCATCCTCCAGATCATTTGACGAACCATCGCCCTGGGGTCAATCCCTGTAATTTAGTTGTAGCCCTTCAAGCCGGTTGTGGCGG
>JASHTO010000482.1 GCA_030040515.1 Terriglobia bacterium | reverse complement strand
CGACGAGATTCGAATCATCAGCGCCAGGTCTGCCACGCCCCGTGAACGGAGGGAGTATGAGGAAGGTACGCTCCAGTCTGAAATCTGAAGAGATGCTGCCGGAATATGACTTTTCCCGCGGGGTGCGGGGAAAATACGCCGGCCGGTTTACCCACGACACCATCATGGTGGTTCTTGACCCTGACGTGGCTGCCGTGTTCCCCGACGGCAAGTCGGTGAATACGGCCCTGAGGGCGCTCGGCCATATCGTCCGCGACCGCCAGCGCCATTCTGCGCGCCGCCACGCCACGCGCTGAGGGGAGAAAACGCCGGATTCGTGCGGCCGCAAGATTTCAGGCGCCGAGTTTGGATTTGGAGTGCGGGAGCTTGCTCCCGCTTTGCCCTTCGCCAGCTTGCTGGCGGTCAATGGGCCGGAAGCGAGCTTCCCGCCCGGAAAGCGGCAGCGAGCTGCCGCACTCCACAGCGTTCCCACTACGGCGCCTGTGTAAGAGCAGAAGCCCGCCGCGCCGTCATCGCGCGCGGTCCGAAAGGCCTCGAGCGGGCATTGCACGCCTCGCCCGGCCCCAGCCAACGCTCCTGAGCCGTTCCCTGCCAAGCCCCCAGCGCCGCGGCCCCTGTCTTGTCTTTCCCTCTCGCTGCGGCCGCGAGAAAGCGATGGCAGAAAAAGGGGGAATTAGTTAATCGTGTTCGTTGATGGCAGTTGGCCGTTGTGTCGTCACCCGAGAAACGCCGACATTCACATGAGAATTAGACTCGGCCAATGGGTTCCAAGCGGGCGCTGAGGTGATGGGTGATGTGGTCCCCGCCTACAGCACCTCAGGGTTGCAACGGGCCCCGTCACCGTGTAGATTTTGGGTGATGTCCCTTACTAACTGGAACCCACTTTCCTATTTTCGAGAGCTTTCCATCTTCCCGCGAGTGTTACTGCTGCTGGGTTTTATTTTCCTGGGATTCGGCGCAACTCGCAGTCTCTCACCTTACAACCGGACTGTTATTCTAGGACTTGCATTCATTGCTCTCAGCTTTGCGATGCACTATTTTTCTGATTGGTCATATGCCATAGTGAATGGCAGAACGTCGGTCAAATGGTGGAACTTGGTCCGAGGTGCGATAATGGTCGGGGTTGCTCTTATTCTGCTTTGGTGGCTGTGGTCGATTATGGGAAGGCCAACACATCTTCCTGGATCTTGATCAACGGTTCCGATGCCGATCTAGCTGGTAGAGTTCTGCATGTTCGGCTGGCCGCGCTACGTTGCGACGACAAAGCTATCGCTGAATTCCCTTTTCAAGTCTGTTAATCCCGCTCGTCTGTGAGTGTCTCTATTTTCTTTTCGAGCATTTCGTGTAGCTCACGAAGCTGTTTGCAAATATCCGTGAGCCTATCGTCCATGCGTCGAAAATGGGAAACACTTTCCAAGCCAATAAGAAAGAGCAAAACGGCACATGCCAACATCACCCACTGCCGGTCCATAGGTACCCTCCGAATCCTCGTGAGCGTCAAGGGGCGCGCCAGATTTCGTTCATATCCTGGTCTATCATCACGAGGGAGGCTGCCGAGAAGTCCTGGCTTGACACTCCGCTGCCCGGTTTGCCGACCAGACCCTTCCATTCATTGTACCCAAGCGCACCAGCATACAAGTGGCCTATGACTGTTTTGTTGCCTTTTGGGTCCTCCACTAAGATTTGTGGTCCATCCTTTGTTGCACCTAAGCCCGCCACGGATCGCTCCTGCTCCGGACCCTCAATCAAGGCGAGCTGTGCGCCCCCTTGCTCAAATGCCACTAGTTTTGCGCAGTGGTCGTTTCCTTTTCCCACCATCAGTATCCCTTCGCGCAGTTGTGCCCGAGCGTGTCCGCACTTATCGTAGAGGGTCAGCACTGCTCTGGGCTCCTTAGATTCTTCCCATTCCGGCCTCGCTTCGGGCACCGCTGCCTGCATTTGCAGTACGGCCCTGACCCTGCCCTCGGAATCTTTGAGCACGAATGCGTTTGCCTCCAGAACTCCTGACGCGCGCTTTTTATTCATCTCCGCGACTTCGCGCTCGAGCTTTTCCAGTCGCTCCAGTAAAACGTGGATTTCCGGTGTCAGAGATGTCATTTGAGCCCTCCCGCAATCGGCGTCTCGCGCATTGTAACCGATCCTTGACCGCGATAGTATCGCCCATCGACGGCTAGGGAGGTAATTGAGCATGAATGATCCGGCAGCTTTTGCTTGACGCGCAGAAGAGACGCGGACCCTCAGCCAATCGGCCGACCGACGGCCGGTCAGCGGTGGTTCCCTGGCTGCAGTAGGGGATGGCGGCGAAGCAGCGCGCAGACACACGAGCATCTCGTGAGCAAAAGGCAGAAGTGAAAACCCCCGTGCTCTGGGCAGGCTTTACCCTGCTTCGTCAGGTGCTCTGCCAGCCCACACCTTTGTTTGATACACTTATCGGAGGCGAGGAGGAATTGCCGCATTATGTTAAAGCCGATTTCGGTAAGAGCGCTGCCGAACTACCGGATTGAGGTCAGGTTTTCGGATGGAACGGAAGGTTCGGTGGA
>JASHTO010000481.1 GCA_030040515.1 Terriglobia bacterium | reverse complement strand
GAGCACGAATGGCATCGTCCTGGTCGGAAGAAAGGGCATTCTCTGTCTCAAATGCGTTCTGTCCATCAACCGGAAACGGGTGAACATCAAGAGTATCGCTTACAGTCAGGACTCCAGTACTCATCGCAATTTATTCCCCTCCCTGATCGACGACAAATAACATACTCGCTAATGAAAACGGTTTCGAGCCTTTCATCTCCTGTCTCAATTCCAGCGCGTAGTTTCCTGGCCGCTTGAAAAGGCTCGCAACGAGAGCCCAGATCGATTGCACCGGGCCAAGATGCGAGAACGAATCACGCCAATTCCCTGGTATTTCCTGGCCTGAGGAATGCCGGACCTTCAACGAAACAGTGCACGGTCCCTTCGCAACAATTTTGTAGTAAACGAAGAAGAGCTTATCATCCCTTGGGTTCCTCGGAATAATGATCCTGTCGAACAGGCCGTGAAGTGTCACCTTCCCATCGCGGCCTTTGGTCGCATTCTCGCACAGGAGGAACGCCAGTGCTTTCGCCTTCACCATGGGAAAACGATACCAGATGCAGAGCGGCGTATCAAATCACCACCGACTCCTGATACTCGCCGAAGACTTTGCGCAGGGCGTCGGAGATTTCTCCCACGGTGGCGTAGGTCTTGACGGCGTCGAGGATGGCGGGCAGCAGGTTGCGGTCGGTGCGCGCGGTGTCTTCCACGGCCGTGAGGGTTGACGTGACGCGCGAGGCGTCGCGCCGGGCGCGCAGCTTGCCCAGGCGCTCCACCTGTCCGCGCTCGATTTCGGGGTCGATGCGCAGCAGCGGCGGCGAGGCGCTGGTGTTGTCCACGTAGCGATTCACTCCCACCACCACGCGCTCCTGCTTCTCGACGGATTGCTGGTAATCGTAGGCGGCCTGCTGGATTTCGCGCTGCACGAAGCCCGATTCGATGGCGCGCACCATGCCCCCCATGGTTTCGATCCTGCTCAAACATTCTCGCGCACGGGCTTCAATCTCATCCGTAATTTTTTCGATGGCGTACGCGCCCGCCAGCGGGTCGACGGTGTTGGCCACTCCGCTTTCCGCCGCCAGAATCTGCTGAGTGCGCAGGGCGAGCAGCGCGGATTCTTCCGTGGGCAGGGCCAGCGCCTCATCGCGCGCATTCGTGTGCAGTGACTGCGTTCCGCCCAGCACGGCGGCCAGCGCCTGGAGCGTGACGCGCACTACATTGACGTTGGGTTGCTGCGCGGTAAGCGTGGACCCGGCCGTTTGTGCGTGGAAGCGAAACATCCAGGAACGCGGGTCACGCGCCTTGAATCGCTCGCGCATGATGCGCGCCCACAAGCGTCGCGCGGCGCGGAACTTTCCAATTTCTTCCAGCAGGTCGTTGTGCGCGTTCAGGAAAAACGACAGCCGCGGGGCGAAGTCGTCCACGGCAAGACCGCGCGCGAGCGCCGCTTCCACGTAGGCGATGGCGTTCGCCAGCGTGAAGGCGATTTCCTGCACGGCGGTCGAGCCCGCCTCGCGAATGTGATACCCGCTGATGGAAATGGTGTTCCACTCGGGCGCGCGATCGCGGCAGAAAGCGAAGATATCCGTCACAACACGCAGCGCGGGGGCAAGGGGATAAATGTAAGTTCCGCGCGCGATGTATTCTTTCAAAATGTCATTTTGAACAGTTCCCGAAAGGCGCTCGAGATTTGCACCCTGCTTCTCCGCCACGGCAAAATAGAGCGCCAGCAGAATCGCCGCGGTGGAGTTGATGGTCATCGACGCCGAAATGCGCTTCAGCGGGATTCCCTCGAAGAGTGCCTCCATATCTTCGAGCGAGTCGATGGCCACACCCACGCGGCCCACTTCGCCGTGCGCCAACGGGTGGTCGGAATCAAGGCCAATTTGCGTAGGAAGGTCGAATGCGACGGAGAGTCCGGTTTGCCCCTGCGAGAGCAGGTAACGGTAGCGGGCATTCGATTCGCGCGCCGAGCCGAAACCCGCGTATTGGCGCATGGTCCACAACCGGCCGCGGTAGAGCGGCGGATAGACGCCGCGCGTGAAGGGGTATTCGCCCGGGTAACCGGCTGCGTCTTCGTAATCCCACGAGCTCAGATCCGCAGGGGCGTAGCATCGCTTAAGCTCCAGTCCCGAGCTAGTGACAAATCTTGGTTTCAGTTCCTTGGGATCCGGCATCGCTGTGCGCCGTCATCGCACGTTTCGAGCCTTCACAAAAGAATAAAGGCACAGAATCGCCAGGAATACAGTGAAAGCCCCAAACACGGCCAATTCAATAACGCCCGTTTGCGGGTTCTTTCGGTAATCCATCCAATCGTTGAAGGTCACCATCGCACCGCCAGCCGTCAAGGCCATAAAGATCAGCCCGATCAGAATGTGGAACAATCGCTGCGCGACGAGATTCCATTGATGTAGTAAATCTCCGAGTCGGCTCAAAGCCTTCCTTCTTCGCCCCGTGGGGCGCTCACCTTATTTGCGTAAGTTATCGTATGGAGAAACAGCGATGCAGTCAAATTCCGATGCGGCAGTGCCGGCCGGGTGACCGGCTTTTGCCTTGACGTTCATCGAGTGCAATCTTAGAATGAAACCGCATGCCACCCCCGAGCTTTCAGGTGAGCTTTGGAGCTTGATGAGAATTTCAAACGCCTGATCAAAGAGTTGGGCGACGCGATCAATGAATCCCTTTCCGACTCCGAACGGATCGCGGACGTTATGTCGCGAATCCGCAACGCTGGTTACGATCTGTTCCTTGTCCTGGAAGTGACCATCGGCTTCAACAAACGCGGCGAAGTAAATCTGGTGCACCGGCAGAAGCTCAGCGGCGAGGGCCAGTCCGATCCCGAGTTCAACCTGACTACGCAAGACACCCAATTCCTGCGCGCTTTGAAGATAGTGGTGGACAAAGATCTCGAATCCTGAATCTCCCCATTACAAGCTATTTCAAAACCCTCCGTAAGACGATCATGAAGCAGGCGATTATGAAAGAATGCTTGGTAAATGGTCAAGGACCGGTCGTAGCGCACCACGAGTCGGCGGAAATTGCCGAGCCAGGCGATGGTGCGTTCCACCGTCCAGCGTTGTCGATAGCGACGCAACCCCCGGCCGTCTTGCGTCGGAGGCTTGCGGCGATTCTTCTGATGCGGCGCGATCAACTCGCTGCCGCGCTCCGCCCGTTGCGCACGCAGCGGGTCGCTATCGTAGACGCGGTCGGCGATCAGATGCAGGGGCCTTTGCCGCAGACGCCCGGCGCGATGTCGTCGCCCTACCCGGATCGTGGCCAGCGTCGCCGCGACGAGCTTGACTTCCGACGGGGACACAGCGTGAAGGGGGTTTCCCAAAGGAAGACCCGCGCCATCGACCACCACCCTCCACTTCGTGCCCTTGCCCCGCTGGGTCTTGCCGACGGCGCAGCCCCTTTTTTGGCGGGAGCGAAGCTGCCATCCAGGAAGGGCTCGCTCCACTTGATTTGTTGCCGTTCATTCCGCTCGCCCAGAAAAGCGCGCCAAATCTCCACCCACACCTCTTGCTCTTCCCAATCCTGCAACCTTCGCCAGCAGGTCGAGGGCGCGGGAAACTCCTCCGGCATATCTTGCCAGCGCGCCCCGCTGCGCAAAATCCACAAAATGCCTTCCAGCACTTTGCGGTCGGGCGACGGAGGCCGGCCGCCACGCGGTCGCGGGGGGGAGCAAGGGCCGGATCTTTTCCCACTGGGCGTCGGTCAACAACCGACCGTATCGCGCCATCGGCCCTCCCTCTGGCGCTGCTGACGCGTGCAATCCTCCTCCATGACAGAATTAACTACCCTAACTTCAGACCGTTGTACAGGGGTTTGAAATGACTTCTAGGGATAGCAATGATGAACCGACGGCAAATGTTTTTCTTCCTGACTGGATTGACTTCTGGAATCCTAATGACTGCCATTGGACATAGATGGTCCGCCTTCTTAGCGATTGGAGTAGGCTTTTGCTTTTCCATTGCCGTGTTGGCAGCAATAGCTTTCACCAAATCATGGAGCCACCTCAATCGTGGTATGTGGTGGATTCCTGCCGGGTTCTGCGCCTCCGCGGGCGGCTAGGTTCTTGCCTTTTTCACGTTTGTGGGCGTAGGTGGGTACTGGGCGGATTGGTTAAGAGTTCCAGTGTCAAGCGATACAAGATTTGTTGCGGCACATCTATGGATTGGTTTGTTCGCGGCATCACTCATCGCTGCGGGCTCTGTCGAACTTCTTGTTCATGTGCTTATCGGCAGATGGAGTAACTTTTTCTTTTTGTGTCTTTCGACTGCTGGTTTCGCCACGGTTCTTGCTACATTCCTGGCCAGTCGAGTTAATCGCCAGTACTGGCCTTTCATGGGCGTGCTCTTGCCGGCCGGTAGTGTACTTTTCTGTTGGCTGGTGGGCGCTCAAATCGGGAGATCCAGTACCGCGATGACAAAATGACGGGACTTTATGGAAACCCGGGGCAAACCGGGGAACATCCATAATATGTACAAGTCAAGGGCGAAACAGAGGTTCCACTTCACTCGGGGAGCGATAGTCGTTCCCCGGTGTGGCGGTAGTCGGAATTGTCTGCGGCCTGCGGTCGCTTGGCGCGGCTAACCCAACTTCCACGCTTTTCGGTGCCTGATGCTGTATTTTCTATAACTCAAGATTTTTTCGTCACTACGGGTCTCCAGTTTCCAAGTCTTGCGAGGTTTCATGATCTCGGCGGGGATGCGGAGGGTGGCGTAGATTTCGCGGTGCACGGCTTCGGGGTTGGTCGCTTTGCGAATTTTCCGTACCCGTCGGGTGCAGCACCACCGTGACCACCTGATGAGTGCTGAGGTGTTGACGCAGGGTCGACCACGACGTGTGCACTCCCATCTGCAGGAACCGCTGCTCGATAGCCGCCAGCAGATGGTAGGTAGGCAAGCACACACAGGAAGATGTGCGTTTGCGTGCGGTTTTGCAGATGATGGAAAATCGGTCGCTCCAGGAGCGGACTTTTCAGGTCTCGAAAGGCACCTCCACCCGCGTCAGCAGCATGTAGGTGCGCCAGGTTTCCTCCGCGCTCAGATCCTGCCGGTCGGTCTTCAGCACATAGCTGCCGTCGAGCTTTTCCGCCCGGATCTTTTTCTCCATGAGTTCTTGCCACGCCAACTTCTTCTCCGCCGCGTCATACTCGATCGCGTAATAGCGGGCCACGCGCGGATAGCGCTCCCGCAATTGCCCTAGTGCTTCACGGTAATCAGCACCACGCCGTGAGTGGGCACATCGGCGGAGAACTGATCCGCGATTCTGCCTAGGTCTTTGTGCGCCCACAGGTCGCGGACTTCGAGCTTGCCGTGCAAGCCCAAATCCTTCCAATTCACCGTGACTTTTGCCGTCGAGTCCCCGCGATTGAAGAGCCCGACGGCCCAGGTTTGGTG
>JASHTO010000480.1 GCA_030040515.1 Terriglobia bacterium | reverse complement strand
CTGCCCGCGTTCGCTCGTGGGCGCCGTGCTGTCATTCGTGGATAAGCTGGACAGCGTGGTAGCGGGATTTGCCGCGGGGCTGAAACCCTCGGGTTCCAGCGACCCCTTCGGCCTGCGCCGGAACGGCAACGGAACCATTAAAGTTTTACTTGAAAAGTTACCGGTAATTCCCTTGGGCAATTTGATTAACCTTGCGTATGAATCGCTCAAAGGCTCTCCGCCGAAGTCCGAGGAAATTGCCAATTTCTTCGCCGACCGGCTTTCCTTTTACCTCGGTCGAAAATATCGCTACGACACCGTGCGAGCCGTCCTGGCCGCCGGGTTCGATCCGCCGCGCAACGCCCAGGCGCGCGCCGAGGCGCTCGAATCGCTGCGAGGAAGCGAGGACCTGGAGGCTTTGTCGGCTGCCGCCAAACGCATTCGCAACATCCTGACCAAGTCGGCAAGCGGCAAGGACTGGTCACCGGGGGACATTTCTGCTGATCTGCTGGCCGAGCCACAGGAAAGGGAATTGGCAGAAGCCTACGCCCGAGTCGCCGCCGAGTCCGAGCGTCTGAGCCGGGGGCATGAATACCGGCAGGCGCTCGAAGCGATTTCCACTCTGCGCCCCGCCGTCGATAAATTCTTCGATAAAGTCCTGGTGATGGCCGAAGACCCACCCCTCCGCCAGAACCGCCTGCGACTGCTTAAGAAACTGAATGAGCTGTTCAGCGGAATCGCGCACTTCGCGGAGATTGCGGAGAAGGCGTAGGCGGATTTGCTTGTGCGCACGCAGGCATGTGGGCATGTTAGGATCAAGAGTTCGCCATGAAGCTGCGACTACTGATTGAATTTGACCCTCATTCTAAGCGCTGGTCGGCCGTTTATCCCGAGTTGCCGGGGTGCGCTTCCGCAGGCGATACCGAGGAGGAAGTCATCAAGAACGCTCGCGAGGCACTCGAATTGTGGTTTGAGCCCTCCTAAGATTGGCCAGCTTGGTGGTGAGCGCATCAGTATGCCGAACAAGCTAAACCCGGTCCATCCCGGCGAGATATTGCGCGAAGAGTTCCTTGAACCGCTGGGGCTGAACCCGCACAAGCTATCGCTGGCACTGCGGGTTTCCGCGCCCACGGTTTCAGAGATTGCGCGCGAAAAGCGCTCCATTTCGCCTGACGTAGCGCTGCGCCTGGCGCGCTATTTCGATACAACTGCGGAATTCTGGCTGAACTTGCAAAGCCGCTTTGACTTAGAAGTTGCCCGCGATGAGGAAGAGGAAAGGGTCAAGAGGGAAGTCCAGCCGCTAAGGTCTGCCATCGCCCACTGACCGCGCCACTTTAAGCCAATCAGCCAATCGTTCCCGCCCAATGTCGACGCGTCGACATTCAACTCCAAACTGCGCCGGAATTGGGGTGAGAGGGGCGATCCTTACTGAATCCACATAGGGATTTCGTCCTCATGGAGTTTGGGCGCGGCTGGCGCGCCTCGCACCGCCCTCAGGGCCGACGGCGTGGCGGAGACAAGCTGGCACGATTCAAAGGCCGGTTTTGCAAAAAACAGCGCCCGGTCCCCCGCTTGCTGATGCGGGGGCCGGGGATTGGCTTGGACAATCACGCCCTGCATCAGTTCCCAGCCTGACCAAGCTGCGTTCGGCCGACTTTCCAAGCGCAGCCTGGCGGGGTAGTGGTTCTCGCCGCGCACGCCCTCCAGCACCTGGTAGAACGTACCGTCCTCTCTCGAGATTTCCCCTTTTGATTTCCCATCTTTGGGCTGTGATCCCGCCACCTCCAGCAGGAGCACATCGATATCGGGAAGATACCGGATGCGGTCGGCCAGAATGCTGTCCGGGCAGGGCTCGCTGCCCGCCAGACGCCGGCGCATGGCGGTTTCAATTCGCTCGCCATCCTGCCAGAGCAGTGGAGCGATCTGCTGCGCATCAATGCACCCGTGCAGGCTCCACGCGCAACTCAGATCCACGCGGTAGAGATGCGAGATCAGCTCGGGCGGGGCATCTGGAGCCCAGTGCACGCGCATGACCTGCATGCCCGACCCCTCCTCCCGAAACCCTGGCCCGCGCTCAATCCGAAATCGCAGGTTTTGGTCATCATGGCTCGGCACCCGAAAATCGTGTCGATAAGGCAGCCACTCTCCATGGCCGCTTCTAACCCACACGGTCTGCCCGATGGAACGGGGGTATCCTCCCCAGGAGTTTATTCCATAAGTGACAAGCGCCACCTTACCGTCGCGGACCATCACACCCGCCGCGAAGCTGAGGAACCAGGTGCCCAGTACCCGGGCCGCGCTGATTGCCCGTTGATAATCCTGCTGCTCCACTTTGAACAGGAAGCGGTTGACCCAAACGGCTGGCCGGTCGTATTCGTTCGAAAATTCGACTCCATACCAGGTTTCAATGCTTCCCGACTTGAACCTATATGAGGGCCGCCGTTTGAGATAGGGGACGAGCTTGACCAATTCCGCCTCCGAGGTCTGGTCGACCTTCACCTGCTCGAGTCCGGCCAGCACTGCGTGAAATTTCAGCGCCAAGTATGCTGTGCGAAACCGGGTCCAGATGGGCAGGCAAATCAGGATAAGCAGACTCGCCAGGTAGACTCGCCGCGCCCAGCGGCCAGTGAGGGTCCGGAAGACCCAGGTGGTGGCGGGAAAATGTTTGGCGAAGCTCATTTGCGGCCTCTTTGGGTGCTCACAAGAGCATTATATTCTGTTGGCTGAAGAATTTTCTTAAACCTTCAAATTAAGTTCAAGAGTCTGGACTGATTTTGCTGGCCGGCAAGCCGCCACGGCACGGCCAAGTAGGGGCAGGCCTTGTGCCTGCCCTTCGCCCCGGCGCTGCCGCGGCGAGGGCACCCGCAAGGGGTGCCCCTACGACGGCCCGGTGGGACCAAATTCCCCCACACTCCCGGCGACATGCGGCACAATCCTCCGCTCGAGGCTTGGCCGCGAGTTGCTGTAGCGGCGCTCGATGAGCGTCGCGCGGCGGGACCGCCGCTACAATCCTCCACCTCTTGTCCAGTGCAAGTCCCGCAAAAATGTCGACGCGTCGACATGGCTTCTGTGCAGCAGAAGCCGCTGATCGCTGAATTCGACTCCTTTGCTGCGGCAGAAATGCAAAGGTATCGTAAAATCTCCGGCAACGAAAAATGCTCAAAAACGTCCTTTGGAAATTCCGATTGGGTGGATGTAGAATAGCGTCTGGAATCGGAGATGTCATGAGAACCGCCCAGCGTCGGAGATGGCTCTATTGGGGATTTGTTCCGGCGCTTCTGGTGGTGGCAGCGTTTTGCTCGGCGCAAGAAGGAACCTCCTCGCTGGGTGATCTCGCGCGTCAAATCCAAGCAGAGCGGGCGCAGGAGAAATCACACCCGAGCCGGGTTTACACGAACGACGATTTTCCACCGCCGTCCTCTGAGACCGGGGCAGCACGGTCCGGGCCGAAGTCGCCAGCCAAGCCACCTGAGACCCAGAAGGGACCGCCGCCACTGAAGAGCGAGGCCACCCCCAGCGCCAGTGAGACGTATTATCGTGCCAAAATGTACCAGCTCACGGAGAAACTCGCCGCCGACCAAAAATCGCTCCACGACACTGTGGTCATGATCAGGCAAATGTGGGACCCTTTGGGGTTCTACACGGGAGAGGAAACACCCGCCGACAAGTTCTGGAATTATGCGCCTTATCATTTGGACGAACCCAACCAATATCAGAAACTCAAAGCAATTAAAGCTGCCATAGCCGCGGATCAGGACGCCAT
>JASHTO010000479.1 GCA_030040515.1 Terriglobia bacterium | reverse complement strand
AAGGCTCAGCGCGCCGAGGGGCTTCCGCTTTTGCCTTGAAAAATGCTTCCGATTTCAACGTTTATATCAGCCATCCACTGGCTGAGACGCTTCTGGGAAGCGTGACGGGAAAGACGCTCTGAGATGGCTCTCCCGCTTTCCAGCCCGGAGCTTTGTCCGGGTGCCAGCGGGTTTAAGCAACATAGGCGCGAACAAAGCGAAGTTTGGCTCTGGCAGATCGCCGGAATTTCGAGTACACTGAACGGGAATCCGAGGGTTGAAGGGTCCAGTCACTCACTCTTCACCCGCCGCATCGCGGAGAGGTGGCCGAGTGGCTTAAGGCGGCGGTTTGCTAAACCGTTGTACGGGCCAAAACCTGTACCCAGGGTTCGAATCCCTGCCTCTCCGCCAGACTTCACAAATTCAATTACTTCTCGGACGCGACTGGCGTGGGCATGAAATTGTCTAGTGTCTGAAGTGCCGATTTCTCGACCTCGGGGTCGAGTTGAATGGCAACCTTGGCCTTTCGCAGGTCGTTCCCGAACAGACTGATGTCGTGCGTGTCGGGTCCACTCAGTTTCAGGAAGGTTGCCGTTCCCTCCGGCGCTTTGGAGTCGCGAATCATCACGTCGCTTACGTTCTTCAGCGCGATGGCCGGCACGTCGCGGCCCACGTAAGCCTGGCGCCCGCTGAATCCGTCGATCTCCACTCCCTTGGCATCTTCCACATAAAGGGCGCTTGTCCATTTCTCCGCCGCGGGTTCTTCCCAATGGACTTCAACATCCTTTAACTTCAAGTTCTTTACCCAGTGAAACTGCATGGCATTGGTGGTCCAGTCAAAAGGCGCCGTGGGGTCCGTACCGATGAAAAACTTGATGTTCTCCATGGTAAGTCCGTCGATCCAACTGTTGGGATGGCCATCAATGTGGGCGCGCCCTTTGGCGTGAACGATGATGTTCCGGATCAGAATGTTTTGGATCGAGCCGGGCGCGGGATCATCTTTCGAAACGGGTTTGCCGTGATACTCAGCCGAGGTTTTCAGCGTCATGCCCATGAATCCGCCCTGCCCCCAGAACCAATCGAAGCGCCTGGAGTTCTGCGTGATGTTCGAAATCACCACGTCCCTCACGAAGCCGCCGTCGGAGGCGGCGAACGAGAATCCCGAGCTGCCATCGTTGATGACGCAATTATCGATGGTGACGTGCTGAACTCCTTTCATGTTGCCTTCGCTGAATTTGACGGCGTTCGCCGAGGATGTCAGGCGACAATTGGTGACCGTAATATTCTCGCACGTGCGGGCCGGGCCCCAGAACTCTCCGGAAATGAACACCAGGCAATCATCGGCAGTGGTAATGCTGCTGTTGGAGATGTGTACATCGCGGCAGCCGTCCATATCGATACCGTCGGCCCACACCGCGTCGTTGGGCTTGGTGTAACAATAGATTCCGTCGATCACCATGCGCTCCACGGCGTGAAAACCCATGGTCCACGTAGGAGAGTTGATAAAGGAAAGCCCAGTGATGCGGATGTCGGTCGAGTCCCCCATCCAGACCAGGTGGGGATAAATCTTCCGATCGGGATAACCTTCCGGGAACGACCGCAGCAGCGATTTTCCAAGGGAACGCATCAGGTCTTTCGCGGGACGCACAAAGACGTCGTCCAAATCGTCCTCTTTCCAAATGTAGCCGCCCTGGCCATCCACGGTGCCGCGCCCTTCCAGAGTTACGTCTTCGACGTGATCGGCGAAAAGCAAAGCGGTTTTGGAGGCGACCTCCTGGCCGCCGAACAAACTCATGTCCTTGGAGGCGTAAAGCGTGGCGCCGCCTTCAATGTGAAACCGCACATGGCTGCGCAAGTGCAACGTGCCGGACGTGTACTCTCCCGGTGGCAGATAAACCATCCCGCCGCCTGCCTGGGCACAGGCGTCGATGGCTTTTTGAATGGCGCCTGTGGCGTTGTCAGCCCTTGCTCCCGTTGCGCCGTAGTCTTTTACATTGAATGTGGCCGTGCCGGCGGCGAAGAGAGAGGAACCTGCGGCAAAATACATTATCAAGACAACTCCCCCAAACACTTTCCCGAAATTGTTTCTTCCCATCGATGAACTCCTTAGCTGCATCTTGAGAGCCATGAACGAATTCGGGCATGATTGCAGTCCTGCCTCGGCGGGCATGTCCTTGAATACCGGAGTCGATCACTTGGTGTCAAGAAGGGAAATTGCGCCTGTTGGTAGTGGTACAGTTTTAATTTCGTCGGGGCAGGGCTTGTCCCTGCCCCTGCCCTTCGGCCCAGCGATATCAGGCAGGGCACCCGCAAGGGGCGCCCCTACACTCAGATTCCCATCTGTACCACCGAAATAGGGCCGCAACGAACCTTTTTCGCTGGCAAACTTTGTAAGTTATTCAGGTTGAATGTGAAAGGATAAAATGCTGACGAGGCGCATAGGCGCCACGATCCCGGTGTTCCTGCCGGCATTGCTGTGCGCGCTCGCAGGCTGCCGGGCATTCCTGGCATCGCACATAATTGCAGCTTAGTGAGGCGTGAATTGAAGCGGAGAGATTTCATTAGGGTTTTGGGCGCCGGCAGCGCAGCGGCATCAGTATACGCCGAGGGAGGCGAGCACGACAGTGAACGATCGCCCAACGTGCTGTTCATTCTTCCTGATGAATGGCGCGGCCAGGCGTTAGGCTGCGTGGGGAATGTGGATGTGCGCACTCCTCATCTTGACCAACTTGCTGCTGAGGGAGTCCTGTTCCCGAACACTTTGGCAAACACTCCCGTTTGCTGTCCGGCGCGTGGTGGTCATTACCGACAACGCCAAATACCACCATGCGCGCCTGCACCGCGAGTGGCGGGAAGAACACGTCCATCACTTCGGGCTCGATTCTCTCCCCGCCTACCGCCCGGAACTGAACCCGATCGAGCGCGTTTGGAAGCTGACGCGCCGCCGGTGCCTGCACAATCGCTATTTCGCGCACCTGGACGAGGTCGTGCAGGCGGTGGAGAGTGAGTTCGCTCATGGGACAAAACCTAACAATACGTTGCGCCGATTATGCGCAATTACTTAAGACGCTGTGTATATTTTGGCACTGCAGTTCTGTCAAGCCCGCCCGGTTGAATTTTGTAGCGCGGGTGTCCCCCACCCGCATTTGGAGCTAGGCATAGATCGCGGGTGGGGACACCCGTGCCGGCAACGCGGCTGGAGACAGCCCGCGCTACAGTCAGTGCGACAACACCGCCAGCAGCGTCTGGTAGCCGTCTACCAGCAAACCTTCGTAGCCGTGCGGCGATCCATCCCAGGCTTTCCAATCGTTCGACATGCCGTTCGGGCCGAAGCCCTGGAACCCGCCTTTCTCAAAGCCCTCGAGCATCGGGAAGAGCATGGCATCGGCGTCCTTGTGCCAGCCCATCTGATACAAAGCTTCAAGTGTGAAATAGGCGTAGCAAGCCGTCGCTCCGCCGTTTTCGTATATCTGGAATCCATCCGAGCCGTCTTCTTTCGTCGGCCCGCCATAGCGCGGGTTGTAATCCACGTAATCGCCGCGGCGAATGGGAATCAAATTTCCGGGCAAGCCGTATTCGAAGTGGGTGTAACCCACTTCCTTCATCTTGGTCAGCATGCGATCCATGATCGGCCCCTCTTGGTCTTTGGGAACCAGGCCGTAGAGGATGGCTGCGCTGTTTACGAAGGTGAAATAGTAGTCGTGCAATTGTCCGTCGGCGCTCTTCCACCCGGCGAGCACACCGGTCTGGGGATCGTAGAAAGTCGGGAAATACGCGGCGCGAAGTTTCTCGGCGCGCGACGCGTATAGCTGTTCATCCTCCGACTGATGGGCGGCGCGAGCGACTTCCTGCATATCGATGAGCGCGTGATAGGCGAGCGCGTTTGAGTAAGCGTCCTGATGGCCGAAGCCGATGGTGTCCCACCAATTCGAGGGGCGCAAATCGAGCTTCAGCGGCCACGAGCCGTAGTTGCCGCTTACCGGGTATTCGATCAAACCATCTCCGTCTACATCCATGGCCAGCATCTTTGCGGCCCAGGCCTTCAGCTCGGGATAGTTTTTCGCGAGCCACGCCTGGTCCTTGCTGCCCTGATAATATTCCGCCGCGGCAACCAGCAGCGAAGGGTACGTATCGCAAAAATCGTACGGAGTGTGCGGTCCATACCCGGCCATCCCGTAGCCTTTCATGCCCCCGAGGTAGCGGTCCAGGGTTTGGCGAATCATGTCGAGCGCGGTCACGCCCGGCGCCAGCGGCGGAGTGCGGAGCGCCACGGAGGAATATTCGAAAACGGTGAACGCCACAGGATCGCTTGCGGCGTGATTGGCCAGAACTCGTCTGCGCGGATTCAGTTGAAAGATGTTCAGCCAGTCCCGCCGGAAGCCGTCAAAGCGCGAGTCGTGGGCGCGTTCTAGGGAGCTGGGGTAGATGGCCACCACGTCCAGCGTATATTCTACCAGGGGCCGAACGGCGCTGGCGGCGGGAAAAGAGACGCGCACAAAGTCGTCCGCTTGTCGAGCCGGCGGATAGCGATAAGCGTCATAACCTAGCGCCAAATCGTGGCCGGCATTTGTGGTGATGCGGAACGTTCCAAGGTCGGGCAGATGCAGCAGAGCCGGGAGCCGGACGGTGCTGTCTGCATTGATTATTCCCAGCAATGTGGCGTGATTCAGGTGGGGGTTGAAGTTTAGTACGAGCGGGGAAGGTGGATTTGCTGCGTCATAGCGCGAGACCAGCCGAATCTGGCGTGGCGAGAACTGGAATGTCCACGCGGGCGGCGCGGCAGGAGCTCCAGCAGGCCGATACTCGAAGGTCGTTTCGAAATGGCGAAGTCGGCACGTCGCTTCCGTCTTCGCCGGTGGTTTCAAGGGATTGATGCTCAGCTTGTCCTTTCCCAATGAATCCACGCTCAAAGCTGTGAAAGCAGGCTGGTCAGCGGCCAGCTCCACGCGCAGGTATTGCGATTGATACTGAAGCGCGTCACTTGCCGGTGCGGCCAGGCTTGTGGCGCAGATGAAGAAGGCGGGAATCAAATAACCGAGGCGTCCGAGCATTAAAAGTCTCCAGGACAAAAGTTCTCACGGCGACATACTAACATTGATCCTTAACGTCAGCCTGGACTAACCGGGCTGTCGCCGGGGGGTACACGCGGGCCGCACGAAGCAATGTGTCGGCTTCCTAAAGCGCTGAGGAGCAGAAAAAGGAATTCTTTATTTTGACGAACAAACCGGGAATGTTATTGAAAAAAAGGATGAAAGGGTGGTAGTTGGTGTGTGGGAAGGAAGCAAATGCTGCTCGGGAGCGGGGTCCACGCGGTAGCTCTGCTCGAGAATGTGGGGGAGTCGTCCGCCTGTGGGGTTGCTGAGAATCACCGAGTCGGGCTCGAGGTAATTTAAGATGTCCCATTAACTCTGAAGTGGAAACGATTGATCCGTTGCGTACGAGCAGCCCTTGAGTTTCCGCATTGAATTTTCAAAGTTGAGCTTCGATTCGGGAGACCCTTAATGCGAAAATCTGCAATTCTTCTTTTGCTCATTTTTACTGCAAGCCCTGCCTTCATTCTCGCTGCGGGCGATTCCCCGGCTGACAATCTGGCCCGCAACTTTTTCGCGCCGCCCGATTCCGCCCGGCCATGGACTTATTGGATGTGGCTGAACGGCAACGTCACCAGGGAAGGCATCACCAAAGACCTGGAGGAGATGAAGCGCCAGGGAATCGGCGGCGTGGTGATTTTCCAAACCGGCGATGGGCACACTCCCGCCGGCGCTCAGTTCCTGAGCCCTGAGTGGCATGAACTTTTCCGGCACGCACTGCGCGAGGCCGATCGCCTGGGAATGGTCGTGGGCATCAATCTGTGCGATGGCTGGAACAGCGGCGGTCCGTGGATTACGCCCGATCAGGCAAACAAGAAACTGGTCTACTCGGAATGGCAAGTTGATGGCCCAGCGAAGGTCGACCGACTCCTGCCCCTGCCGCCGATTGTGGACAACTACTACCACGACGTCGCCGTGGTAGCGATTCCCGAGAAGCCCACACGGCCCGTTACTCCCATGAGGGTGACCGCCAGCTCGACACTGCCAGGATATGTGGGCGAATGGAACTTTTATCCCCAGGACACCGTCGATGGCGACCCCGAGACCTACTGGTCTTCAGCCAACGTGGCGATCGATGCGAACCATCCCGCTTGGCTCGATTTCGAAGAGGCGGACGCAATTAGTCCGACCAGCGTTCAAATCGTTCCGGGGCCGGAGAGTGGGCCACGAGAATGTGAGCTTCAGGCATCGGAAGACGGAAAGACGTCCAGCACCGTGGTCCGCTTCACCATGGAGAAGGGACAGCCCAAAAAGGTAGGCTTTGCGGCATTTCGTGGCAGGCATTTTCGCCTGCTGATTACATCGTCCTACGGAATTCCCGTTCAGGTGGCGGAAGTGGCGCTGCTTCGGCCGGGCGATGAGCCCGTGTTGCGGGCCGGGATTAAGTGGTGGTGGTTCAAGTCCGGAAATCGCAGCTTTTGGGACTACCCTCGCCAGGGGCCCGCCGCGCTCGAGGAAGAATTCCCCGACGATGGTGCGGTGGATTACCATGTGAAAGACGTCGTCGATCTCACCGCGCGGATGGATGCGGAGGGCCGTCTGCGCGCGGACTTTCCCACCGGGCGATGGTCGATTCTGCGCTTTGGGTATACGCTTGAGGGGCAGCGCATTCGCGGCACCTCGAGTAACAGCCAGGGCGGTTATGAAGCCGATATGCTTGACCGCGCCGGTATTGAGAGCCATTTCGCCCACACCGCTCTTCCCGTCCTCGCCGATGCGCAGGCCACCGACACGCACGTACTGAAGTATCTTCACATCGATAGCTACGAGCTCGGCGCCAATGTGCGCGGCCAGCAGCCCACTTGGTCGGCGGCATTTCGCGAGGAATTCAAGAGGCACCGCGGTTACGACCTGGTGCCCTACCTTCCTGCACTCGCTCGACGCATTGTGGAGAGCCGAGAAGTTACCGACCGCTTTCTCTTCGACTTCCGCTGGACTATCGGCGACCTGATGGCGGAGAAATTCTGGATTCCCTTCGGCGAACTCGCACACGCGCACGGCATGAAGATCGAAAGCGAGACGGGGTACGGCACTTACCCATTTCCGCATATCGATGGTCTGCGCTGCGCGGGGAACAACGATGTCCCCATGGGCGAATTTTGGTTCGGCACAGACATCATGTCGCAGTTCAACCACTGGGCGGATGTCATCCGCACGGTGGCCACGGCCGCGCACGTTTACGGCCGGCCCGTCGTTCAGGCGGAATCGTTCACGGCGTGGACGCACTGGCAGGAGTATCCTGAATCGCTCAAGCCGGTGGGCGACCAGGCGTTTCTTGACGGGCTGAATCGAATCGTGTTCCATCAATACACGGCGCAGCCTAAGCTCGACTTCAAGCCCGGATGGCAGTATGGCGCGGGCACGCACTTTGATCGCAACATTACATGGTGGGAAGAAGCGAGTGAATTTTTTAGGTATCTCGCGCGCTGCCAGTATTTGCTGCAAAGCGGACACTTCGATGCCGACGCGCTGTATTTCTACGGTGAAGGTGTAACGAAGTTCCTGCCCTCGCACCAATATTTACGCCCCGCACTGCCCCCCGGCTACAATTTTGACGCCATTGATGCCGGACTCCTTCTGGACGGTCTCAAAGTTGAAAACGAGCGATGGGTCCTGCCTTCTGGGATGAGCTATCGCGTTCTGGTGATGCCGGAAGATGGCGTCATCTCGCCTCGAGCTTTGGCAAGAATCCGCGAATTGGTGCTTGAGGGCGGGGTGCTCTTCGGCGAAAGGCCTCGACGCTCGCCCGGCCTTCAGGGCGATCCTGCTTCCGACGGCGAGCTGAAGAAAATGGCCGACGAGATGTGGGGTGACATTGACGGGTTGAAGGTTAAGGAACGCAACCTTGGGAAGGGCAGGATTTTTCAGGGAAATTCGCTGGCGGAAGTTTTTGCGGATGAGCACGTCCCCCCCGACTTCGCTTGCGACGACGGCGAAGGCGTGGGGTTCCTGCACCGCACTGCGGGCGATGCTGAAATCTATTTCCTCTCCAATCGCAACGATCGAGATGAGCATACCGAGTGCACATTTCGGGTGATAGGCAAGCTGCCGGAAATCTTCAACCCCGTCACCGGTGAGTCGCGCCCAGCGGCGGCGTTCCACCAAACCGGAGGTTTGACAACCGTCCCGTTGGAGTTCGCCCCCTACGGCTCGCTTTTCGTCGTATTTCGGCAGCCGATGGCGTCCGATGCGCAGGGGCAGGGAAGCGGGAATTTCCCGACTTACAAAATTGAAGAGGAATTATCCGGCCCGTGGACAGTGCGCTTCGATCCCAGGTGGGGCGGCCCTGCGAGCGTACAATTCGATAAACTCGAGAGTTGGACTGTGCGACCTGAAGATGGCATCAAGTATTATTCCGGGACGGCAACGTATCGAAAATCGTTTGATCTTCCGCCCGCGCTCCGCACAGCAAGTGTGGCGCTTGACCTGGGGGAGGTTAAGTACGTCGCGCAGGTCCGGCTGAATGGAAAAGACCTCGGCCCGCTGTGGACGAAGCCCTTTCGAGTTGAGATTACCAGCGCAATGAAGCCAACCGGAAACGTGCTGGAGATTGACGTCGCAAATCTCTGGCCGAACCGCATCATCGGCGACTCGCGCCTTCCGCCCGACAAGCGTTTCACGCACACCAACGTTGTCTACACACAGGATACGCCGCTCTGGGAATCCGGCCTGCTTGGCCCGGTGCGGCTCGAGGGGATTGAAGCAGGCGAAGCAGAGGCGGGGCATTAGGAAGATGGCTTAGAACCCTTGCGAGTGGCATGGTAGAATGTGATACGCGTATGAGCACGAAGGCTGGAATCACGTGGCAAGAGTTTCTCGCCGCCGGCAAGGAAGGGCAGCGGTGGGAATACGTCGATGGGGAGGTCGTGTTCATGTCGCCAGTGTTCAAGCCCCATGGAAGAGTAAACATTCGATTGGACTACGAACTGGAGGCGTACACCAGACTGCATCCTGAATGGATCGGCTATGGAACAGACACTGCTTTCACAATGGTGAGCAGCAACTGGCGTTGCCCAGACGCCGCCTTGGTTCGGAAGGACAGGACCGAGGCAGAAGATCCGAAGGGACCGGCACTCTCTCCTCCTGATATCGCGTTTGAGATTTTGTCTCCAGGAGATACGGGGAGTGATGTTCAAAGCAAGCGGCGGGATTATTCTGAAAGCAAGGTGATTCAAGTGTGGCTTGACCCGCAGCGAAAGACTGCGGAAGTGATCTCTCCCAGCCGGCCTGCGCAGCATTTTTGCGAGACCCAGGTTCTGACCCTTCCGGAACTACCCGACTTCTGTCTGGACCTCAACACGTTGTTTGCCTGATTCTCCTCTTCCCGATACTCCACGCCGCAACTTGCCAGTTTGTTTTGTATCTTATATTGGGTGATTATCCTCTTGACACAGAAATGGGATTTTGCTAGGATTTGAGTGTCGAACGGAGGATGCGCCATGAACTTGATAGACGTGACCAAGGCATTCAGCACCGAGGAAGCGTGCTTGGAGTTTCTCGAACATCTCCGCTGGCCCGCTGGCGTGCGCTGCCTGAAATGCGATGGCGATAAGCTGTCGCGCATCGAG
>JASHTO010000040.1 GCA_030040515.1 Terriglobia bacterium | reverse complement strand
TTGACCAAAAAGGCAGTGGGAACCGTGGGAGACACATAGCCTGGGATTGAGGAGCTGATTCTATGAGCAACAGTGGCTTGATCCTGTCAACGCCTCACCACGTCGGCCTTGTGGTGAGCGACCTGGATGCGGCCATGAATGGCGACGGCAAGAATTTCGGCTACAGCTTCTATCAATTTGAAGTGGATCAGGGGAATGCGTCGTTGAGCCCCTTCAATTGTCCTGTGATCTGCTGGCATTTCTTGCGCATAATGCCCAGGTTTACGCCCCCCAACCCAATTGACTTTTCGAATTCAAATTCCCAACCGGACGGAGAGGCGAAGTGATGAGCGAAACAGATCCCACCCTGGAACGATTGGAAGACCAGATCGGTTGGTATGATCGCAAAAGCAGCTATAGCCAGCGGGCGTACAAATGGCTCAAGGTCATCGAGATCATCGCTGCCGCCCTCGTGCCGTTGACGGCGGGCTTGCATCTTCCGGCCATCGTCACGGGTGCCCTGGGAGTCGTGATTGCAGTGCTGGAAGGACTCTTGCAGCTTAATCAATATCAGCACCATTGGATTACCTATCGCTCCACCTGCGAAACCTTGAAGCACGAAAAGTATCTTTACCTGGCTAAGGCCGGTCCCTATTCGGCGGCCGCCGCTCCGCACGTTCTGCTGGCCGAAAGAATTGGATCGCTGGTCTCGCAGGAGCATGCGACGTGGGCCGCAGGACAGGAAGAAGCCTCGAAGCAGAAACATGAATGAAAAAGCGGACGCGCGGATGGCATGGCGAACCGAGCCATTCATCCCGGGGAGTAGTTAATGGCGCAGCAAGTTTTCATCAGCTATGCCTCTGCCGATAAGACAATCGCTGATCGCATCTGCGGCGCATTGGAGTCCGTGGGAGTCTCCTGCTGGATCGCTCCGCGCAATATCCCCGCCGGCGCCGACTTCCCCAGCGCGATTGTGGAAGGAATCAGCGCCGCCCGTGCCTTTGTGCTGGTCCTCACGGAGCACGCCGTGGCATCGCCTCACGTTCTCAGCGAAGTGGGCCATGCCTTCAACGGTAAGAAACGGATTCTGCCTTTCCGCATCTCGCCGGCGGCCCTTCCGGAAGATTTGGAATACTTCCTTTCACTGACTCAGTGGCTCGATGCTCCCGAAGGTTGTACGGATCAGAATTTGCAGCGGCTCGTTGAAGCGACGCAGGCGGCACTCGCGGAGCGCCGCATCGAACGGCCCTTGGCGCCGCCCCGTCGGATCTGGCCGGCGGCCGGCATTTTGGCGTTGGGTAGCGTCGGCGTGATCATCGCTATTTGGAAATTCCGAAGGTCGCCCGGTCCACTGCCGGTTCCGCCCACGGCGCCGATTTTGAAGATCCCCCCGGCCGGCAATCACCCGGTAACACAAGGGGAGAAAATCCGGCTCAATCCCCGTGACGGCCTGAACTATGTGTGGATTCCTCCCGGCTCGTTCATGATGGGGTGCTCGGTGCAAGATAGTGAGTGCAAGGAAGACGAAAAGCCGGCGCATCGCGTGACCATTGAGCAAGGTTTCTGGCTGGGCCAAACGGAGGTAACCGTAGCTGCATATCGCAAGCGTGCCGCAATGCCTTCCCCTCCCTCTGACGACGCTACACTGCCCGTGAACGGCGTGACCTGGGCCGAGGCCAAGGAGTTTTGTGAGGCCACGGGCGGACGCCTGCCGACAGAAGCAGAATGGGAATATGCCGCGCGCGCCGGGAGCACAGAGCCCTACTACGGGGCGATCTCGCAGATTGCCTGGTACGCCGAAAACAGCGACAACACTCCCCATGCGGTGGGCCAGAAGCAACCCAATGCCTTTGGTCTCTATGACATGCTCGGAAACGTCGCCGAGTGGGTTCTGGATCGCTACTTCGATAAGTACTCGCTTGACGCAGCGGCCACCGGCCCGGAAGTTGAACAACCCCTTGTTTCGAATGCCCTGGCCATAGCGCGGGGAGGATTCTGGGAGAGCGATGCGAGCGGCGTGCGGGTTTCTCGCCGTCTCGCTCAGGAGAAGGAAGGAGATCAAATCCCCATCGGCTTTCGCTGCGCCAGCGATCACCCCTGAGCTCGCTGATTCGGCGATGTTGACAGAGGTTGAAAAGCTGCATACTATATTCAGTTGTTTCGCGGTCCGCCGGTTACCTTATGGCGTCAATCCGTCCATTCGTCTGTAACCTGCTGAAATGCCAGTGAATTATACGTTCAGGTTCTGGGCCCTACCGGCTCCAACTTCCCTCAAGCGGTCATGATCTTAGGGGGCGCGCGTGTCATAGTCCCCGCTTGGGCCTGGCGCTGCAAACCGCGGAGAGCCGACTGGCAGCTTATGCCTCAAGCGACGGCAGCTTTGCCAATCCTCATCGCGATTTTTATTATGCTATATGGAACGACATAAGTGTTTGCATATTTGGCTGGAGCGGCGGTCTATGACCGCCGCTACAATTTATGGCGCTCTGTATCGTCACAAATTCAGGATGTTCTTTCCTATTTAAGGTCGCGAGGATGAATACCGCTACGTCCAAGATCCAGCAGGGAGCAGCAGCAATGCACAATTCGAAGAGGAGTCTATAAGCCATGCCGGGACCGGGAATGGACATGATCGGTGAGGAAGAAATCAAGGAAGTGATGGAGGTACTGAAGACGGGTTACCTGTTTCGATACGGGATCTCGCTGGGTAAGGACGTGGATCCACGGTTTCTGGGAAAGGTCTTTCAGTGTGAAAAGGAGGTGGCGGAATATGTTGGCGTTCGATATGGGGTGGCGGTGAATTCCGGCACCTCGGCGTTGCTGACGGCTCTCTGCGGCCTGGAGGTGGGTCCGGGTGATGAAGTGATCGTTCCTGGCTTTACGTTTATTGCCAGCATTTCCTCGATTGTCTACGCCAAGGGCATCCCGGTACTGGCGGAAGTGGATCGAACGCTGAACCTCGACCCTAAGGATGTGGAAGCCAAGATCACGCCACACACCAAAGCCATCATGGCTGTGCATATGATGGGGAATCCTGCGCGGCTGGATGAGCTGAGGGCGGTTGCCGATAAACAGGGCATCGCCTTGCTGGAAGATTGCGCGCAGGCATTTGGAGCGTCCTACAAGGGACGCTCGGTGGGATCGATCGGGAAAGCGGGGGCATGCAGTTTTAATGTATACAAGACCATTACCTCGGGTGACGGCGGGATGGTGCTGACGAATGACGAGCAAGTGTATCAGCGAAGCTTTGCTTTCCACGATCAAGGACACTCGCCGCTGCGATCCGGCGTGGAGATTGGCAAGCGGCCGTTCTTCGGCCTGGATTTTCGGTTCACGGAGGTGCAGGCCGCCATTCTGCTCGCGCAACTTCGCAAACTGCCGACGCTGCTCCAGCGCCTACGCACCAACAAAGCGCGATACAAGAAACTGATTAGCGACTTGCCGGGTCTTGAGTTCCGCGAAATCACCGATCCGGCAGGCGAATGCGCCACGATGCTGACGGTGTTTCTCCCCACGGCGGAGATCGCCCAGCGCCTGGCCAAGGATCTGAAGACCAAAGTGGCGGCAGAGGCGGGCTGGCACGTCTATAACAACATGGAGCAGCTCATGGAGCTTCGAACCAACAGCAGTGTCCGATGCCCTTTTGATTGTTTCCAGTATTACGGCGAAAAGGGGAAGGAAATTCGCTATTGGAGGGGCATGTTGCCGCAAACGGATGCCTTGTTGGGACGGGCGCTGAACATCGCAATCGGCGTTCGCGATCCCGGACTAAGCTCCGGGTTCGGTCTGACCATTATGGACGATTTAAACGCGGTGGAACAGCACGCGGCTCAGTTCCGTCAAGCCGCGGAGAAGTATTTGAAGTAAAACTGACAAGTCTCGCGGATGGAGGGGATGACAATGGTGGTTCTAGCCGTGGGAGCGCATCCTGACGACATCGAGTTTCAATGCGCCGGGACGCTGGCCAAGTATGTGCAGCGGGGCGATAAGGTATTTCTTGCCATCTCCACCGATGGCGGGGCAGGATCGTCCGGCCCTTCCAAGGAGGAGACGGCACGCACGCGTGAGCAGGAAGCCCGCCGCTCCGCCGCCATCCTGGGAGCTGAACTCATCTGGTTAGGGTACCCGGATGAGTTTCTCTATGAGACTGAGGTGGTGCGCCTGCGCTACATCGAACTCGTTCGCCAAACCCGGCCCGACGTCATCATTACGCACGACCCTCAGGACGATTATCACCCTGACCACCTGACCACCGGACAGCTTCTTTGGAACACGCGCGTAATGGCGGCGGCGGTGACCATCGAAACGGCATCTCCGCGCTGGGAAAAGATCCCCGATCTTTATTACATGGACACACTCGCCGGAATTCATTTCCGCCCCAACGATTACGTCGACATCACCTCCACCATCGATGTGAAGCGGAAGATGATCAGCCAGCACGCGAGCCAGATCGCATTCATGAAAGAGCGATATGGCATGACCATGGTCGAGTTCATGGAAATCTGCGCGAGCTTTCGCGGATTGCAGGCCAACGTGCGGTATGCTGAATGCTTTCGCCGCTCGGTGACCTATCCGGCGAGCTATGCGAAGGTTCTGCCCTAAGCCGGAGACCTCGCCCGCTGTCGTGAAGCTATGGAGGCTAGACCGGCGGAGAGGCAGAGCGCTTGGGGGGAGCGTGCAGGCGCTTTTGGCGCGTCACGAAGTGACACAAAGCCTTCCTGCACACTGGCAAGTTATTGCCGCGCAAGGTTTTATGCGTGGAATGGAGAGAGTTGTGGACAGAGTCCGTTTGGGCTTGGTGGGGGTGGGTGACATTGTCAGGGAATTTCATCTGCCCGTGATGTCCGTAAATTCCCGGCTGGTGGTCCAGGCTGCCTGCAGCGCCAATCCTGATTCTGTCCAGCGGATCGCCCGTCAATTCAATATTCCGAAAACCTATACGGATTTCAACCAGCTCGCCCATGATGC
>JASHTO010000478.1 GCA_030040515.1 Terriglobia bacterium | reverse complement strand
CGTCGGCGCACATCTCGGATGATGACTGGGGAAATTTTGAAAAGCTGCTTGAGACGGCTATGCTACTTGAACGTCTCTCAGAACCAGCGCCGGCCCACCTGCGCCATTTCCAAACCGATGCCGAACGCTTTGCTGCTCTCCGCGAGATGGCGGCGCGGCTCGGTGTGTCATTGCGCATTTAACGAGCGAAGCTGGGGGAATTTTTTTGACCCTTTAAACCTTTTCCCATGCAATACGAATATGATCTGCCACTACACATCGAGGCTGCATGGAATAAATTCGGAGACGCCTGGAAAGCAACTTTTGGGTTCCGGGTGGTTCTGGCTTATCAGCTTACAGCTATCGCGGAAACGATCAAAGACCTTCCTGTCAATCGCGGCGTCGATGGGAGATTGAGCGTCCGCAGCTTCGGAAAAAGTTTACAGAGGGACTCTCCGGATGCCATCTCTACAAGCGTCGGCGAGATTCAATACGCCGGTCCATGGCACACCTATCGAGGTTCAACGTACCACCTCATCAATCCTGACGGCGAGCCAGAGGGAACGGCGGAGCCAAGTGCACCGTGCAATCATGAGATGCTTAAGTGCGTCAGGTGTGGCGCTGTGGGTCATGCCGAGCATTTCAAGTGCGCCTGACATTATGACGTTTAGCCTATTTTCTATTTTTCTCCGAAACGTCATGAACAAGTGTAATGTTTTAGGTAACTTTGACATTTTGACATTTATGACATTTTGTTTTCTATGTCCTTTAGGAGGAGTTGAATATGGAAGAAAAAATCTTTATCACTTCTAGTGATAAAGACGTCAGTAAGACGTCAGTAAAACGTCAGAAACGTCAGGAATCGACGATCTCGACCAGTATGAAGATGAAACGTCAGGCGAAACGTCATCCCTGAAGTCATCTATTGCAGACAACCGTTCTATGGATGCTGAGTTTTTTGTTATCGAGGTTCGGTTTGGTGGGCGAGGTCGATGGAGGTTGTTGGACCGCGCTGTTGACTATTCCAGGGGCTCGGCATACGCGAGAGTCTCCGATCTTGAATGGTACAGCAAAGGCTCACAGTGTGAATTCCGCCTTGTTCATCTAGTGAGGTATTATCGCCCTGCGAATTGGCCACGTAGGTAGGGGGTCTTTGTAATTTCTACGCATCCTCGTCTAGACCGCCGCCCTAACACAATTCTCATATCGACAGCTTTATATCCCTATGGAAAGGCTCGTTCTTGGCGCCTAAAGGAGGCACAAAGCTATGGCAATATCCCTCGGATCACTGTACATCGAACTGAAGGCGAACACCGCCCAGTTCCTTGATGGCATGACGAAGGCGGCGACGAACTCCAAGGCGTTCGCCCGCGACGTGCAGGGCGGCCTTGAGAAAGTTGGCGAGCTGGTATCTGGCCTCGGGCCGATTGGCGAGCGTCTTTCGGCTGTCTTTGAGAACCTTGGCCGGTCAACCACGGGCGTCTTTGCCGGGCTGCGCGAGTCCGGGGCGCTGCTCACTGGACTGACGGCCGTTGGGGGCGGTGCTGCTGCTCTCGGCGGTACGCTTTTCGAACTAGCCAACAAGGCATCGGAGGCTGGCGCGAAAATCTTTGAGGTGTCTGAGAAAACCGGAATTGCGGCTCCCCAGCTCAGCGGCTTAATGGCGCTGTCAAAGGAAACTGGAGAGGATTTCGACGCCCTGAGCACGGCGCTTGCCCGTGCCGGTGCCAATCTTCATAACGCAATCGCTTTGCCGGGATCGGCTTCCGCCAAGATATTGGCACAGGTTCTTGGAGGCTCGAAAGCCCTGTCTGAGGAGGGTCTGAAGCCTATGGGGGACAGGCTTCAGGATGTCCTAAAGCACATCTTCGATTTGAACGATGTCGGACAGCGCAATGCGGCCCTCAGCGCGCTGCTTGGGCGCGGCTGGATGCAAAATGTTGAGACGCTGAAACTGCTCGCGGAGCAAGGATTTGGACCTGCCGAGGCAGCCGCGCGCCGCCTGGGGATTTACTTTGACGGTGACGCAGCGCGTCAGGCGAAGGAGTTTCAAGTATCGCTTTCCGAAATGAAAGGCGAACTGTCCGGCTTGGCGCTGTCGGTTGGCCAGAAGGCCCTTCCTGCCTTCGAAAAATTCGTGGTTTCCCTGGCAGCGATTGGAAATGGAGTCAAGGAATTCGGGCTCCGGCTTCTCGCTGTGACGGCAGCAAGCACAGGGCTTGGATTTCCTCTGGCCATCAAATTGTGGAAGGAGGCTAACCAGGTCGGTGCCGACTCCACCAAAGTCATGACCGACGTTCTCCTCCGGGCACAGGAACTGACCAAGGGTGAACAGGCGCAAGCTGATGAGGTTGGCAATCACCTGGCTCCGAACGTGAAGGAATACCGCGACACCCTGGTATCGCTGATTGACTCCGAGCAGTCCCAACTCGCCATGCTGAAGGCCCATGGCGATAGGGCTGCCGAAGCTGCCGTGCAGTACGGCGAAGCGATGGGCGAAATCCGCGCGGCAAGCGGATCGGCTGCCGAACGGGCGAAGGCCGGGGCCATAGCCTTTGAGATTTTCTACCAGAAGATTCGTGAGTTGAGCGGCCCGGCGAAGATTCAATTCTCTGAGCGTGGCCCGGTTGCCCCAAGCTCCTCAATTGCTGATCTCCCCGCGCTGCTTAACATGCCCGGCTTTCCGCCTCCGAACGTGATTGCCGATACCGGCAAGCAGGTCAATCTCCTCACGCAGGGACTCTGGAAACTGCAAGATGCTTTGGTTGCGCAAGGGAATGACTTCGGCAGCAAATTCCTGAGTGGGCTAATGAGCGCGGTTGACCAGGCTGAGGACGATATCGCCAAGCGGATCGTTACCGGCAAGCGCGTGGACTTTCGCCAGATTCTCCCACAATTCGAGGAAGGGCTTATTAAGTTCGGGTTGCAAAAGGGTGTGGGTACAATCGCCGGGCTGTTCGGCGGCAAGGGCGCTGGCTCCAAGCCGGACGGGACACCTGGGAATCCGCTTCATGTGGTCATGGCCACAGCCGGTTCTAGCCTCGCTTCTGGGGCCGGAGGGCTGGGGCAGGTCGTGCATTCCATGAGCAGCTCGCTGAGTGGAATTTTCTCGAAAATCTTCGGAGGGTTCCTGGCTGGTGGCGGCGACGTTTCCCCCGGCAAAGCCTACGTAGTCGGCGAGCGGCATCCTGAGTTCTTCGTGCCCAAGCAATCCGGCTACGTGGCCAATAAATTGGCGGTGGGCGGCCAGGTGAATGTCCACAATCACTTCTACGGACTGACGGATGTTGACAGCTTCCGCCGCTCCGGCGCGCAGATTATGGGCGATATTCACCGCTCGACGGCCCTGGCCTTGGCGCGCAACAGTTAAAGGGGGACACGTGACCATCACTGAGCAAATTATTGAACTGGAAAACCTGCGTGAGAAGTTTGTGGCCAGCTCCGAAGACCTGTTGGCGCAATCGGCCTTTGCTCAAGGTGAAGGCAGCCGCTCTGGCAATAAGAGTCGAGAATGAGCAGCCGGAGATGCTTGAACAGGTTGCCTCTCGTGTCTCCGAGTTCACAGCTTGGCTCAATGAATTCTTCGGCCTCTCCGCCACGACAAAAAAATCCCCCCCCCGCCGCTGGCTCAGTATGAATCAGAACAGCGGCGCGGCCACCCTTGCTATGCCTTTTGCCTTCGGCGCTTAAATTTACCCCCTCCACGCCTCCGTGCATGGGTCTGAGGTTTCCTATGGCTACTGACTTCGAGCCACTTCTTTCGAGCGAACAGGCCGCAGCGATACTCCGGCTCAATCCAAAGGTAGTAGAGCGCAAAGCGAAGCGCGGAGAGATTCCAGCATTCAAGCTGGGGCGGTCCTGGCGATACCGGGCATCGGCGCTTGACGGTTGGATAAACTCTCGCCTAGAATCCAACTGCCAACCGTGCCGCACGGTGACTTCAAATTGACAGGAGAAGCCATGCGCGCACGATATCAGCACGGAAGGATCGACAGAAGGAAACGCAAGAGAGGACCAGACGTTTGGCAGTTTCGATGGATAGAAGGCGGCAAGCTTAAATCCATGTTGCTTGGAACGGTTGACCAACTCCCGAAGTTGGACGACGCCAATAGGGCGGCGCAGCAGCGTTGGATTATTAACACGGATCGTCCCCAAAACCAGCTTGCCACTGTTACAGTCGGCTGTTTGATTGACCGTTATATGAAGGACGAAGCCCCGAGGCGGTGCAGGCCAAACGCTCAGAAAAACTACCGCTGCATTTTTGAAAAGCACATCAGGCCGCACTGGGGCGAGTACGACGTTAGGAAGGTCAAAGCTGTGGCCGTAGAGTCATGGCTTGAATCCCGGGCCCACTCCCGGCAGGTTAAATCCCACATCCGCGTGCTCATGCACACATTGTTCCAGGCCGCTATGCGCTGGGAGATGGTGGACCTAAATCCCCTTGGTTTAGTGAGGCAAGCAAGGAAACGACTCAAGGCTCCACGTGCTCTTACTCCCACTGAATTTCGTACCCTGTTAGAGCAACTGTCCCAACCATTCCGCACGATGGTTTTGACAGCCGGGTGCCTGGGGTTGAGGGTTTCTGGATTACTTAGTCTGCAATGGGGTGATTTCGACTTCGACAACCTGGCGGTCAAGATTCAGCGCAGCGTTGTCGAGGGGCGAATTTACGAAACAAAAACTGAGGCGTCGGAAGGCGTGCTCCCAGTTGCTCCCGAGCTTGGCGCGGCGCTCATGGCGTATCGGAAGGTTTCGAGTTTTTCCGCTGGCTCAGACGGGGCGGCCCCGGCCGTCCAGAAGGAATTGCTCAGGCACGCCAACATCCAAACCACCCTGAACATTTACACTCAGGCCATTTCCGACCAAAAACGCGAGGCGGTTGACAAGGTGGCAAGGAGTTTGTACTTAACTTGTACTTTCCAGAAGCCTCTGTCTGCAAATTGTTGAAAATCTGGTGGGCGGTATCCGGCTCGAACGGATGACCTTCTGCTTGTAAGGCAGACGCTCTGACCAACTGAGCTAACCGCCCGGTCTCCCTTCAAGTGGGGCGCAAAACCCCTCCGCCCCAGCACGCGGACCTTGACAGTTCCTATCTTGGAAATATAAACTACCGCTCGGAGCTCGTCAAGGAAGAGACAGACCCAGCTATGCAGTTTCCCCGAGAGTACGTGGCCTACATGGCCAAACAGGTTTTGAAACGGCTCACCCAGGCCGGACTCATCCAATACGGCCAGCCCGAATACGTGAGTGAGGTTATGTTCGAAGTAATATCTGATGAACTAAGTGTCGAGGACCGCATTAATGATGAAGTTAGAAAAATCCTCGAAGAACACGGCAATGAGATGAAGGAATTGGGCGCCACCTTCGAAGAAGCCTTTAAGGCCGTGAAGAAACAGCTTGTGCGCGAACGCAAGATCATCCTCTGATCGGAGAATGTCTCGAAGCGATGAAAATGAGCCACGAGAAGATCGTACAAGTCTCCCACCGTATCTTGGGGGCCATTGAGGCATTGGACGAAGTCGAAATCTTTGAAGAACCCAATACGATTCGGCAGGAGATCGTCAAGATTCTCACCGACCTGATGCACGAAGAGGAGAAGATCGACGAAGTTGTAAAAGCCCGCATCGCCTCCCAGAAGCGTACCATCCCTGAGGGCAGCGGCGAGTGGGACATCCTACACCGCAAGTATTACAACGACGAACTGCGAAAGCTGGGCGTGGTTTTCACCGCTCCCACCAGGTCCTGATTCGGGATCATTTTCCCTAAACTTTTTGGGATGCCCCAAAGGGTTTCCCCAATAAGCAAAAGCGCCCGGAAACCGGGCGCCTTTGTTCTGTATCAATTTTTTTCACCCCTTAGTTATTGTTGGGGTTATTCGGATTGTTATTAGGGTTATTCGGATTATTGGTGTCGCCGGGGTCGCGGCGCTTCAACACGGGCGGCGAATCGTCATCGGAAGAGGTCCCTTGCTGGCCGCTCTGTGCGGTGGAGGTGCCATCGGTGTTCTTCGGTTCGTGCTTGCGGAGTGTCGGGCCGCTGTCCGTGTCCTTCTGCCGCTTGCGCTGGGAGATCACGGTCGATAGGCGCGCCTTCATGTCATCAAATTCTGAAGTGGAAACCAAATACTCCGGCTTTTTGGGCAGAATTTTCTGAATCTCTTCTTCCGCGGCGATGATGCGATCGGGAGTGGGCGGATGGTCGGCAAAAACTTTGGCCATGCTTCCCGGTTGGTGCCGCTCCTCATCCATTACCTTGCCGAAGAAGGCCACGAAGGCGTTGGGGTCATATCCGGCCTTATACATGTACTGCAAACCCAGGAAATCAGCTTCTTTTTCATCGGCGCGGCTAAATTTTAAGAAAGCCATGGGCACACCGTTCATATAGGCTTCCATGACGCCCATATAGACCGCATAGGTCATGGGAATGAACATCAGGGGAATCATGGAAAACTGGAGGATGGTGGCCTTGGTCATCGTGCTGGCCCAATGGCGTGCCGCGGCGTGGCCGATTTCGTGGGCAATCACGCCGGCTACCTGGTCTTCCTCATCCGCCGCCAGCAGCGTGCCGGTGTTGAGATACATGAACCCGCCGGGCAGCGTGAATGCGTTGATGGCCGGGTCGTCAATCACCTTGATGGTGAGCGGAATCTTGAGGTCGGAGTTGCGCGCAAGATTCTGGGCCACCCGGTTCACGTACTCATTGATCACCGGGTCCTTCAGGATCTTGGCTTGCTTGTCGATCTGGTCGGCATACTGCTTGCCGATGGCAATTTCCTTTTCCTGAGAGATGATGCTCTTGTGTGCAACATTGCGATTACCGATGTCGTCGACGTCGTCCTTTTTGTCGTCGGCGTGAGCGGGAATCGTTGTCCAAATAAGGATAGTGACTAGCAGTAGCGCAAGCGAACCGCGTTTACGCATGGCATGACTCCTTGGCGGCCATTATACCACCTTGGGGAAAGTCAATCCCCGTTTTTTTGGTTCCGACAATGAGTGACGGCGAACCTGGCATGGCAGACGCTGATCCAAACCCGCCTATGGTTTTTGAAGGGGACATCAGGTACTGACTCTGGATAGACCTAGTTTCCCCCATTGCTATGATTGTCGAGACGGAGCGGGAGTTGTCCTCATTACCAGCCGACGGCGTAAAATTGACTTTACACTTCGTTTTGTACCGATCGGCCCGCTAGTCCGTTGGGAGACCCCCCGGCTCTGCCGGGG
>JASHTO010000477.1 GCA_030040515.1 Terriglobia bacterium | reverse complement strand
ACAGTTCCCGAACCTCCGCCCATGAGCGTGGCAGGTGCGACAGTCATCCCTGACGGGAGGCCCGTTATGGTGATGACAATGGGGCCGGGAATGAGGACCGCATCGACCGTAACCGGCACTGGAACATTTTGCTGTCCGGGGTAGATGGTCAGTTGGGAAGGCGCTGCAGCGATCGATAATGACGACGGGGGAGGATCGGTACGGCATCCGGTGCTGAAGGTCAGCAAGACCGCCATCACGAGCCCTACACACCAACAATAGTGGGCACAACAGCGATTCTTCGTTTCCGGGTTTTTCCACATGCACAAACGCGCCTCTCGATGTTCAGGCTGATAAGTACGGGAGGAACCCATCCGCCTGCAGCAATAAGTCTTTATGATTTGGTACGGATAGTCTGACGAGGAAAGAACATCGAAAGTTGCAGATTCTTTACGTCAAATTTAATTTACAAACTGCTGGCAGCGTGCTCGGCAGAGATGTCATGGCTTCAGCGCGGTTATGGGCTGACGGCTATACGGAACGACATAAGTGTTTGCGTATTTGGCTGTAGCGGCGGTCTATGACCGCCGGTCGGCGCTCGCCCTGCGACCCAAAGCCGTCTTCGGGCGACGGGTCGTAGAGCGCCGCTACAATTTATGTCGCTCTGTATAGTTGGAAACCACGGTGACGGGTAGCCTCCTCACCCGTCTCCATTGGCGATGCCCAAGACAAGGACCCGCTCACCGCGCAGGCTTATAAGCCACCGTAGTTCTTACCTGAGGCGAATGAAGAACCGCGGACCACAGAATCGGTGGTCCGCGCTACGAACCCGCGGCCTTTCGCGCGGCCACTTCATTCTCAACGTTTGCCGCAGCGGCTTCCGCACTCGGAGCCTCCGCCGGCAGCGTCGCATCCTTCTTGCCCAACCGCTCCAGGCGATGCGCGTACGCGGCGCTGATGAACGCCGTAAACAGCGGGTGCGGCTCGAGGGGGCGCGACTTGAACTCCGGATGGAACTGGCAGCCCAGGAACCAGGGATGGTCGCGAATCTCCACAATCTCCACGTAAGTGCCGTCCGGCGTCATGCCGGTCAGTTGCAGGCCGCCGGCAACCAACGTCTCCTCGTATTCGCGATTGAATTCGTAGCGGTGGCGATGGCGCTCGGAGATTTCGAGCTGGCCGTAAGCACGCTCGGCGAACGAGCCGGGCTTCAAGCGCGCCGTCCACGCTCCCAGGCGCATCGTGCCGCCCAGGTCGTCCACGCCGCGCAGCTCGCGCAGCTTGTAGATCACGCGATGCGAGGTGGAAGGATCAAATTCCGAGCTGTCCGCCCCTTGCAGGCCGCACACGTTGCGCGCGTATTCAATGACCGCGCACTGCATCCCCAGGCAGATGCCGAAGTACGGAACCTTGCGGGTGCGCGCGTATTCAATGCCCTTCAGCATGCCCAGGATTCCGCGCCGGCCGAAGCCTCCCGGCACCAGGATTCCGTCCAGGCCGCGGAGCTGCTCTTCATAATTGTCGCCTTCCAGGCCTTCCGACTCCACCCAGGAGATGTTCACCTTCAGCCGCCGGGCGATTCCGCCGTGGAAGAGCGCTTCGTGCAGGCTTTTGTAGGAATCTTGGTAGCCCACATACTTGCCTACAATTCCGATGTGGACCTCATCGAGCGGATGGCGGATCTTTTCCACCAGGTCTTCCCAGGGCTTCAGGTTCCGTTCGCGCGTCTCGAGCTTCAGACAGCGCTGGATTTGGGTGTCCAGCCCCTCGTGCGCCAGCACCAGGGGAACTTCATAAATGTTGTCCACGTCTTTCGCGGTGATCACCGCCTGCTCCGGCACGCTGCAGAACAGCGCGATCTTTTCCTTGATCTCCGCCGACAGCAAGTGGTCCGTGCGGCAGAGCAGGATGTCCGGCTGGATGCCGATTTCGCGCAACTCCTTCACGGAGTGCTGCGTGGGCTTGGTCTTCAACTCGCCGGAGACGCCCATGTAAGGCACCAGCGTGAGGTGGACAAACACCACGTTGTCGCGCCCTTTTTCCAGCCGCATTTGCCGGATGGCTTCGAGAAAGGGCAGCGATTCGATGTCGCCCACCGTGCCGCCCACTTCCACAATGGCCACGTCCACGTCGTTTGAAACCTTGCGAATGGCCGCTTTGATTTCGTCGGTGACGTGCGGAATCACCTGCACGGTTTTGCCCAGATAATCGCCGCGCCGCTCCTTGTTGATGATGGTTTCGTAGATGCGCCCGGCGGTGCAATTGTTGTCGCGCAGCATGCGGACGCGCGTGAAGCGCTCATAGTGGCCCAGGTCGAGATCGGTCTCCGCGCCATCGTCGGTCACGAAGACTTCGCCGTGCTGAAACGGGCTCATGGTGCCGGGATCGACGTTCAGGTAGGGATCAAACTTCAGCAACGAGACCTTCAGCCCGCGAGCCTCCAACAGTGCGCCTACCGAGGCTGAGGCCAATCCCTTCCCCAACGAGCTGACTACGCCACCGGTGACAAAAATGAATTTGGCACCCATACGCCTCCCCAAATTGTGTGCTCGGATTCGTTGTCCGGCCTGTTGACATGATTTGTGGTCTGCGCGAGCACTGCCCGTCGCAGCGCTTTCGAGTGCGAAGTTGTACCGAAGCGAACTTACGGAGGGAATCGGTACAGACGATTATCCATGAATCGTTGAGGCGCGTCAATGAAAAATCGTGCAGCGTGAGGCGAATGTGGTTCGGGGCTGTAGAAAAATCTGCCCGCCATCCCTATTCGGAGCGGTTCTCTCAACCCTTCGGGAGGTTCGAAAGGTCAGAGAGATCGCCCAGAGGCGCAAACATTCGGCCGTACCTCTTGTCGCTGCAAAAACCGGTATTTGCTCCTTCGCTGCAGATCACCGATTTCACCGATTCCGCCACCTCCCCGGCGCTCTCGCGGGACCTTCGCGTATCCCCGAAACGGCGATACGCCGGTCGAAGTGTATGAGGGATATTGCATAGCCAGTTGGGATCGCACGGGAAGACATTTCGCGCTGAATCTTCCCGGCATGCACGATAGCTTTAGCCCCGAACAACGCTGGTGTTTTCCCTGCCACCGGGTAAAGACCTTCCACCTCTGTCGAATTTCACCTTCATTCCTTCGGTTGATACCAGCAAGCTGCGTGGCGTGAAAGTCATTGATGAGGCTGTTTCGCTCGGACCCGACGCGTCCACCTACGTTTTCACCTGTGCTTCGGTCCATCGCAATATCTACCGTATTCCGCTGCCATAATCCCCGGTCACTTGCGGCTCGGGTCGCCCTTGACGCCACTCACAGATCGAAAGGATTCGTGTGCCCTGAATAGCCTTTGACAACGCTTATCCGCTATTGATGCGCTACCCCGTCAATAAATCTGCCGCATCAAATCAAACCCAATGAACAGTCCTTTCGGCGTGTCGTCAGAAGGTTCGCTAAGGAATGTTGCGCGTGTTCCAGCCCTTTGGGAGACGATGGTGCCCGGGCTGTTGGAAAATCCTAGGGTGAAGGCGTGACGCAGAATCCGTTTTTGGATTCCGAACGCGAATGCTGGCCGGTGAATTCCCAGATCCGAAGCATTTGCCAGCGTGGGGATGACTTCCGCAAGCAACCCTACGGTCGGCCGAAAATCCCAAATCCCTCCTGCTCCCAAGGAAAATGCGTTGTATCCCGGAAGCTTGGGCGGAGCGGAAGCGAGGGTTCCGGGTTTTTGCTTCAATTCGCGGTCGTCAAGGGAAAGCGTGGGCACCAGATAAAATTGGGCGCGGCGAGTGGCGCTGCGGGACAGAATCAACTCGAAATTGGTGGTGTAGTTTTCAGCGAAATCGTTTTGCCCGTCCACGGAAAATCGCGCGGTGGCGTTGAAAGGGTTGCCGCTGTGCTCGTCCCAAAGGTGATAAGCGGCGCCCAATTCAATCGGGCGGTCGATCAGGCTCGGCGACCGGTAGGCGCTGACGGAGAGCTTGTCGGTAACTCCGAATCGCAGTCCGAATGAGGAGATGGAGAAATCGTCCAGCCCGAAAAGCGTGTCGCCAGAGCCCGTTCCGCTGAATGCCGGGGTGTAAACAAAGCGATGGGTAAAATTCAAATACAATCCATGGCGATCCAACTTGCGTCCCGTGGGGAGGCTGTACAGGTAATCATCCGCCGGCTCGTAAATACTTGCCATTCGCAGCGAGACGCCGGGACCGGCACCTGCGGGCTTGCTCATCGGTCGCCCGAGTGATTTTACAAAGTTCGCGACCGCATCGATTTCCGCCTCCGATAATTTCCCCTGCCATGCCGGCATTGCCGTTCCGGCCTTCCCGTCGCGGATTGTCTTAAGCACCGTGTCCTCAGGAAGCGCCACCTGAACCGCGGGATCGGTAAAATCGGGAGCCTTCATCGCACCGCCACCCTTTCCCGCGACGCCGTGGCACCCCGCGCAATCCTCGGCGAAAATCCTGGAACCCGCTGGCACCTCTTGCGGCGGATCTTGTAATGCGGTCAGATGCGGAGCGGCTTGCGGAGAAACAGCAGTCAGCGAATTGTGCTCTTGAATGGTTTGCCTGGCGAGATCCACAAGGTAGGTTTTTCCGTCGTGCTCGATCAGGACGGTTGAGGACGATCCCGGAATGAAGTGGATGCCCAGCGCCTTCCCCAGGACAGAAGTTCCACTCGCAGGATCGGGCGATGCGGGAGTGGAGGTGGAAGGGCTTGCGCCTCTCAGGGATTCGAACGGCACCAATGCCAGCAGCACACAAAACCCGGCTGCCGCGGTCTGCATCCACCTGTTGATGCACCGAGGCCGGATATCGAAAGTCGAAAGTTTTGCCTCTGAGTATAATTCTTGCATGGCTTCAATGCCTCCCTGCGCGTCAAACATACAGGTAGCACGGCCGCAGGGAGAACAGGTCAAGCCGGTGTAGTGTGTTTGTAAAGGATGTGTTAGTCTTTTTAAAAAGGCACTGCGGAATGGACCGTCATGGAAAAGATCTTGATCATTGAGGACGATCGATCTCTGTACAAACCTCTGCGCCATGCTTTCGAAAATGAAGGATATTCTCCGGATTTCGCCCCGGACGGGGCGGCCGGGCTGGAGGCGTTTCGCGCGGCTCCGCCTGTGCTGGTGGTGCTCGACCTGAAACTTCCTCGCATGCACGGCCGCGAGGTGTGCCGCTCCATCAAACAAGCAGCGCCGAATTTGCCCATCATCGTTTTGAGCGCTGCGGCGGATGAGGTGGACAAGGTTCTGATGCTCGAGCTGGGCGCGGATGATTACGTCACCAAACCCTTCAGTCCTAAGGAACTCATTGCGCGCGTTCACGCAGTGCTGCGGCGCGTTCATGGCCCCAAACAGGCGGATGCTTATTCCTTTGACGATGTGGCCGTGGATTTCGCCAAGATGGAATTAAAACGCAAGGGGGAGTTGATCGCGCTGACCCCGCAGGAATTCAAGATTTTGAAGTATTTCACGGGAAATCCCGAGCGCGTCATTTCCCGCGATGAGCTGCTGAATGAAGTTTGGGGATACAACTGCTACCCGTCCACGCGCACGGTGGACAACCACATCATGAAACTGCGGCAGAAGCTGGAAGCCGACCCTTTGAACCCGACCCACTTTAAAACCGTGCATGGAGCCGGCTACAAATTCGTGCCTTGAGCAGGCCTGCGCCAGGCAGCGCACCCGCGGCCCGCGCGGGACGGTTCGGCCCGAGGGAACCTAAGGCCATGGTGAAGATTCGGCTGCGAACCAAGTTCCTGCTTTCCCTGATCTTGACGACGACCGTGCTGACCGGCGCCGTTCTGCTGATTGTTCACAATTATCTGCGCAATCACGTGCGAGCGGAAATCCACGAGGCACTTTCCAGTTCGGTCGTGACCTTCGATCAATTTGAATTGCAGCGAGAGCGCGAGCTGGCGCAGTCCGCAGCGCTGCTCGCGGACCTCCCGAATCTCCGCGCCCTGATGACCACGCGTCACGCTCCCACGATTCAGGATGCCTCCGGCGATCTTTGGCGCGTTGCCGAAAGCGATTTGTTCGTTCTCGCCGATCCTACCGGGAAAGTGATGGCGATCCACACCATGGCCGCCGGTTATACCGCCGATGCCGCGCAGGCATCCCTTATTCGAACCCTGGAAAGCGGGCAAGCCCGCGACTGGTGGTACGGGGGGAATCACCTCTTTGCCGTTTTCCTTCAACCGATTTACTTTGGAGAATCGCGCAACGACGTGGTGCTGGGCGTGCTCGCGCTGGGGTTTGAAGTGGATGAACGCCTGGCGCAGGTTGTTGCCCGCGTGGCGTCCTGCCAGGCCGCATTTCGCTATGGGAATAAGGTTGTTGCCAGTACGCTTCCCCCGGCTCAGCAGCAGGAGCTGGAAGCGCGTACCAGCGCAAACACGCCGCCGGAACCCTCAAACCCTGAGGAATTAAGACTGGGGGAGGAAGTTTATCTCGCGGCATCGATCGAACCCGCTCCCGTGCAGGACAGGCGGGTTACGTTGACGGTATTGAAGTCCTACGATGCGGCGACGCGCTTTTTGCAGGAACTGAATCGCACGCTTCTGGGCGTCGGGCTGGTGGCCGTGATCGCCGGAAGTTGGCTGATTTTTTTGATTTCCGATACGTTTACGCGGCCTCTCGCCAGCCTGGTTTCCGGCGTGCATGCTCTCGAGAAGGGGGACTTCACTTATCCCCTCGAGATTCGCAGCCACGATGAGGTGGCTGAGCTCACCTCGGCCTTCGACGGAATGCGCAAGACCTTGCAGAAGAGTCAGCGCGATCTGCTGCACGCCGAACGTCTGGCCACCCTCGGGCGCATGGCCAGCACCATATCCCACGATCTTCGCCAGCCGCTCACTTCCATTCTTGCTTACGCGGAATATCAGTCGGAAGGGAATCTGGACTCCAAGGAGCGCCAGAGCTTGTTTCAGCAGATCCGTTCATCCGTGAATAGAATGGTGGAATTGATCTCCTCGCTGCTCGAATTTTCCAAAGGACAAGAGGTTCTTCACCTGACCCACGGCGATGTTGTGGAGGCTCTCGAGCGGACGATGAATTTAATTCGCCTGCGGGCGGAATTCAAGAGCATCCAGATGACGGTGGCGCGCGAAGGAGACGCGGACGGATGGTTCGATTTCAAGAAACTTGAACGGGCCTTCTATAATCTCCTGCAAAACGCCTGTGAGGCTGCGCCGGCGCAATCCGGAAAAGTGGAAGTCATGGCGCGCTCGGTGAACCGTCACATCGAAATCATGGTGACCGACAACGGGCCGGGAATCCCCGAAGCCATCCGCGAAGATATCTTCCAGCCGTTTGCGACCTACGGCAAGGACGGGGGCACGGGGTTGGGGTTGGCGGTGGTGCAGAAAATCGTGCGCGACCACGGAGGGCAGGTGAAGATCGAAGCCACCGGCCTGTCCGGCACTACGTTCAAATTAATCCTTCCCGTCAACCCTCCCGCGCAGGTCGCCAATCCCTGACGGAGATTTGACTGCCCGCTAGTCTCTGTTAGTATCTTTTAGCGCGGCCTTTCACAGACCCACTCTCAGTACGGACGACGCTGAAAGTGGCACAGCAGGACGACGGGGATAGTTCGCGCCGCCCCAAACCACCATGACTTTCCGGCGCGCCCGAGAATCTGCTCTTCCTGTTTACCCAGCCGGCAACCGATCGATTCAACGCAGTTGAATCCGCAGCTTTCCCACGCAGCCTGCAACTCCTCGACGGGCCGCGGCCAGGTGACGATCTCCGCCGAACCTTCAGGATCATGGAACGCGGTCAACCATCCCTGCGCGTGCGCGAGCGGGTGCACGTCGCTCAGGTAAACGTCGGCGCCGGGCAGGGTCACACGCCAAACTTCTCGTGCCAGTTTTTCCATGTCGGGAATGTGACTAACAGCGAATGAGCAAATGACCAGGTCGAAAGTGAAGTTGGCAAAGGGAAGGGCCCGGCAATCCGCACACACGAGGCGCTGTTTTACGGCAGATTTTTCGCGCGCCGCAGCCAGCATGGCGGGAGAAAAATCCACGCCTACCGCCGTGCGCGGTTCACCGGAAGCGAGCCTCACCAGCCAGCGACCCGTCCCGCAAGCAAGGTCCAGCACTCGCTTGCCCTGTAAAGGCGACATCATGAGACGCAATTGACGTTCTTCCAGCGCGAGCAGGGGGTTTGGATCAAAGTCATAGGTCGGCGCCCAACGGTCATACCCTTCCTGAACGGAGACACGTCTTCGTTCCATCGGCTCTGCCTTTTGACATGAAATCTGCTTGGCGCTCGCGGTCCGCCGGGAGGCAACCTCACAAACTTTCGGCCTTGGGCTTGCGCAGATCGATCATCCGCTGCGCCCACTTCAGTTCCCAAGGCGCGGAGTAAATTCCCAGCCGGTAGCGCCACGCGCTCAGGGTTTGGAGCAGGCAGCGGCCCCAGGCAGGCAAGCGGATATCCTGCACGGTGGGCCACCGCGACGAAACGACCAATTCGAAATCGTCAATCAGCCGCTTGGTGCGCGGCCGCAGCCAGGGTGTGGAAGGATCCTTTTGGGTGGCGAAGCGCTGCCAGCGGTCGGTGGCCCACTCATCCGGAGTGCTAGGAAATCGGAACTGCTTCTCGACACCACCGTACATCTCCTCACGCTGTGGCACGGGCGTGTAATGCTCCACCACGATTTCCGCGTTGCGATTCAGGTTTTTCAGCTTGCGGACAAAGCGAAAGCACTCGCGCGTATCGCCCTCGGGGTCGCGGGGGGTTCCGAAAATGACGGAGAACTCCGGGATGATTTTGAACTGGCGAATGCGGGCTGCAAGCGCCAGCGTGTCCTCAACGCGCAGATCTTTGTGCATTTCCTTCAACGTTTGGTTGGAACCGGATTCGACACCGAAGAAAATCATCGCGCACCCCGCGCGCCGAATGGCCTCCCAGGTGGCGTCCGAGTAGCGCATCATGATGTCGGCGCGCGCTTCGCACCACCAGCGCAGATTCAACAGGGCCAGCCGGCCGGCAAGCTCGCGCGCGTGGTCTTCGCGCAAGAAAAAGTTGTTGTCGTAAAACTGCACGGCATCCACGCCGTAATTCTCGGCAAGGTGCCGCAAAATCCCTTCCGTGCGTTCAGGTGATTCCATTTTTTCGCGGCTGCCCGCGAAAGTCACCACTCCGCAGAAATTGCACCGATAGGGACACCCGATGCTCGCCTGGTGAACCGCCGTCCTTCGCCCGAGAAAGGTGGGAAGCAGATAATCCCGCATCGGGATGCGGTGATACGGCAAGCGCGGAAAGTCGTCGAGGGGGCGGAGCGCCCGTTCAGGATTGTGGCGGTGCGCTCCGTTCTCATCCTTGAAAGAAAGCCCACGGATTTCGCTGAAGCTTCTGCGGGCATGAAGCGCCTCCAGAAGCTCCAGAAATGTGTCCTCGCCCTGTCCGCGCACCGCAAAGTCCACGTACGGGGCATTCAACGCCGCTTCCGTGTAGTTCGTCGGAAAATATCCACCCCAGACGATGGGAATCTGCGGGTAGCGCCGGCGCACCTCGCGACAGGTCTGCACGGCGCTGCGGGTTTGCGGGCCCGGCATTACCGTGACGGCCAAAAGCTCTACAGGTTTTTCACGCAGGAGCGAAAGGAGCGTTTCATCGGGATGTGGGTCGAGGTTGCCGTCGACGATGGAGTAATCCTCACGCCCTTCCAAAACCGCGGAAATGGAAAGGACGGAAAGCGGAAACCGTCGATTGCGATGCCGGGTGGCTTTCGGGTTGTAGAGGACGATCATGAGCAGCTCGGAGCCGCTTCCGGACCCATCATCTTAGCGTCAACCTTCGGCTTGGGCAGCTTGACAAGATTTTTCATCTTACGATTGACCCACAACTCCACAGGGAGGCTGTAAAAGTCGTGGTCCAGACGCCAGCGCGCAGGAAAGGCCGTAAAGTGCTTGACGGCGCGAGCGAATCTGCCCGGGCCGGCCGTGGCAATCGGCGCCCGGTCGAAGGCGATGCGCAGATAATCACGCATTCTCTGCACTCGCTGATGGTCCTTTCCCTTCAGCCAGGGGAGCGAAGTGTAGCGCGGGAAATAATCGACCCATCCCTCCAGCGTTTGCGGTACTTCGATGCCCAGGTCTTTTGCACGGTGAAAGATGGGTGAGCCGGGGTAGGGAGTAAAGATGTTGGTCCAGAACTCCGACCCGGGAAAACGCTGGCAGACATCCATCACGAAGTTCACGGTTTCGCGCCGTTCTTTCATACCTTCACCCGGATAGCCAAAAATGATGTTGAAGGAGGGTATAACCCCGGCTTGAAGACAGCGCTCCGTGGACTGGTAGATGTCGCCCAAATCCTGAAATCCCTTGTTCATCAGCTTCATCACGTTGGGAGAAGCGGTTTCGATCCCCTGGCAGACCTGGTGCATGCCGGAACGGCGCAAGAGCGAAAGCTCGTCGATGCTTAGTCGCGCGGTGAGGTTGGTAGTGGCCTGAATGCTCCATTTAAAGCTGGCGCCGGCACGAATCAAACCCTCGGCAATCCTGAGGGCGCGGTCGATATCCACCAGGAAGTTGTCGTCAGCCATCCAAAGCAACTCGAGACGATAACGCCGCGTGAGATTGATGGTTTCCTCCACCACCTGTTCGGGCGGCAGAGCATTCCACTTGCGGCCGTACACGCCGGCGTTCGTGCAGTACGAGCAATCGAAAGGGCACGCGAGGCTGGAAACATACATTGCCCAACGGCGGCCACAAGCACGCTCGTAGGCGTCAAAGTCCGCGAGTTGATAAGCCTTAGGTGGCGCCTCGGTAAGCGGCTTCAGCGTGCGCTCCGGCGTAAACATGGTTTTTCCATCCACTTTGAAGCCAATGCCGCGCACGTCGTCCAGCGGAGCGTCGCGGCTGAGGCGCTCGATGACTTCCAACGTGCTTTCCTCACCCTGGCCGCGCACAATGATATCAACGTATTCAGCCTCCAGCGTCTGCGCGGGGAGCAACGAAGGGTGCCAGCCGCCGAGTATCACGGGAAAATCCGGATTCCATTTTTTTACCGCCTTGGCCACATCCACCGTATCCTTGATCATGGGCCCGGTGACCACGGAGATCCCCAGACACAGCGCGTCTTTGACCTCTTCCAGAATGCGCTGTTGATATCGGGGAGTAATCGTGGCGTCGAAGATGCGGATTTCGTAGCCGGCGCGCAGCAGGGGCGTGGAAATCGCCAGCAGGCCGAGCGGCGCCGTCGCCTCAATGCTCGAAAACGATGGAACGAAGAAGACAATCTTTCTCGGTTTATTCAACACCTACCTCATCGCGCGCAGAGTTCAGGGTTAACCCTCTTCAGCATGCCCAAAGCGCTCCTGGGGATTGTCAAAGACCTGTCATGAGGCTGCAAAAACCCGCTCACGGGGCTGAGGTTTCAAAGCCCCAATTGTTTACAAATGTCTGACAGGGCACTGACATGCACCCACCCGGAAACCCTGAAACTCGTTCCCATGAAAAAGCCCAACTTTTTTATCGTCGGGGCGCCGCGCTGCTGCACCGGATCGCTCTGGACCTATCTGAAGGGCCATCCCGACATTTTTATGCCGGAAAAGAAGGAGTTGAGTTTCTTCAATTCCGATCTGTGGGGCACGACTGAGCGGTCGCCCACGCTGGAGGGTTATCTCGAACACTTTTCAGGCGTCGCTCACCAAATAAAAATTGGCGAAGCCACGCCCGATTACCTGCGCTCGCGGGTTGCCCCTGCGAAAATCAAGGCATTCTGTCCGGAAGCGCAAATCATCATCATGCTCAGAAATCCACCCGACCTCATGTACTCCCTGTACAAAATGATGCTTTACGATCCAGAACCCCTCCTTGACTTCGAGGCGGCATTGGAGGCGGACGCCGCGCGCACCGGGAGAAGACTGATCGGCTATTGGGAGTTCACCGACTTCCCGAGCCAAGTGGAGAGGTATTTCAAGCTCTTTGGGCGCGAGAATGTGCACACGATGATCTATGACGATTTGAAGGCGAACCCTGGAGCCGTTTGCCAGCAGGTTCTGCGTTTCCTGGGTGTGCGCACAGATTATGCCGCGGAGTTCCCGTGGATTCACAAGAACAAGGAATTCCGGAATGAGCGGCTGGGCACGATGCTCGCAGATCCGCCGCCATATCTGCGAAACCTTGGCCACGCCCTGGTCCCCCGATCGCTACGGTCGAAAATTCGGCAACGCCTCATCAAATTGAACCTCGTGGTTAGAGCGCGGCCTCCCATGGACCCGGCGCTGCGAAGGCGGGTCCAGAAAATATTCGAGCCCAAAATCGAGCAACTCAGTGAACTACTCGGCCGCGACCTCTCCGCGTGGTGCAAGGACTCGCCCACGGGTGCGAGCAGTGTGGCGCGAACCCCGGCCCGCGGCTAAGCGCCGAAAATCAAGGCAATGGAACCCCAACCCATTTCCGTAACGCTCACTCACGCCAACGATCCGTATCAGAGAAGACTGCCGGGCGCACTTTTGCAGCGCGGCATGTTGCGGCGGGTCTTTCGCCTGTGGCCGGATTTGGAAATCCTGGAGCCAGGCGATGGAGGATCATTGAAGGTGGTCGGCCGATTCCCCCCTTCCAGGATGGCGAACCGGTTGCTCTGGGGCGTTTGGCGGCGCCTGCCCGGCACTGGCTGTTCCCACCTGCCCATGGCCGCCAGTTGCTGGATGGTGGACCGGTGGGCGTCGCGACACGTCATATCAACCAGCATCTTCCACGGATTAACGGGAGTCAGCCTGGCGGCCCTGCGCAAAGCGAAGCAGCGGGGCGCGGTGACGATTCTTGAAAGTCCCATGGCCCACCTTCAATCGTGGCAGGAACAGGTGATGACGGAATGCGAGAGGTTCGGTGTAAGACCTCGCGATTGCGGCGCGATTTTGCCCGCCCCCTTGATCCGCCGCGCGCGAGCGGAATATGAGCTTTGCGACAAAATCCAGGTCCTATCCTCGGCAGCCCGGCGCAGCTTCGAACGCCTGGGGCATGCGCACAAAACCGTGGTGCTTCTGCCCGGGGTTGATGAAACATTTTATCGGCCGCCCACTGAGCCGCGCGTCAATTCGATGTTTCGCGCCTGCTATGTAGGGCGCGTGGAACTAGCCAAGGGCCTTGGATACCTGCTTGCCGCATGGAAGCAGATTTCCCTGCCCCATGCGGAGCTCGTGCTGATTGGCGAAGTCTCCCCGGAGATGAACTCCCTGCTGAGGAACTGCGCTGATTCAAACATCCGGGTGATGGGAAAGCTGGCCCCGGCGGATGTCGCCCGGTGCTACCGTGAATCGAATCTCCTGGTCTTTCCATCCGTAAATGAAGGATTAAGTTTGGTGCTTCTCGAAGCCATGGCCTCAGGTTTGCCCGTGGCGGCCACAGATGAAAGCGGTGCGGAAGATTGCATAACGGAAGGCCTTGACGGATTTGTGCTCCCGGCACGAAGCGCCGACGCGCTGGTGGGAACGATTCTCTGGTGCTACGAGCATCCGTCGGAAATTTTTGCGATGGGCAGGGCGGCAAGGGTCAAGGTGGAGAATCGTTTTACGCTTTCGCACTACGTGGAGCGGCAGATCGAGCTTTACCGCTGTCACGTGGGAAGCACCTGAGGTCGGCTGGCAATGCGATGGTCCGCGAAATCGCCAGAAGGAGTTTAATTTCATGGAACAAGACCTGTGGAGTGAGAATGAGCGAATCCTCCAAAGGGTGTGGCCGGACCCGGCTGCAGTGGACCAGCAGTTTTTTACTCCCCTTCACTCCCACCACATAGTGATGGGTTACCACTGGTTGGTGGAAACGAATTCCCTGGCGGTGTTGGGTGCTGCGCAAAGCTTCTTCCGCCTGAAAGCGGATCCAAGGTCGTCCCCCGCTCTCACCCTGCGTTTCTGGGTGGATCGCCATGCGCGAAGCTTCAAGCCCTGGCCTCGGCCTTGCTTCCGGGGTTTGGGCCATCTGGCTTATGCGGGATATGACCACGAAAATGCCGTACTTCTGGACCTTCGCCGGCGCGTTGCCATCGGCCGCTTCTCACCTTCCATGGCTGGTGATTTTGACCATTGGCAAAGGGTCATTTTCCCGGCGCTGGTCGGATTGGCCAGTGATGCTCTCAGGGTTACGGTCATTCACTGCGCGTGTGTCGAGCGCGACGGCGAGGGGCTACTCATGGCTGGTGAATCGGGGACGGGGAAATCAACGCTGGCGCTTGCCCTGGCCCGCATGGGCTTCGGCTTTTTGTCAGACGATTGGACCTATCTCTCACATGTCGACCAGCACCTTCTCGCCTGGGGATTAGTCACGCCGCTGAAGTTGCTCCCCGACAGCGCAAAGTTTTTTCCCGAGCTAGAGGGATGGGTGCCCGGCGTGTCGCTTAATGGTGAAAGGGCCTATGAGTTCGACCCCGAAGACGTTTTCGGCGTCCGCAGGTCCCTGCAATGCCAGCCGAGCGGTCTTATTTTCCTGGAGCGCCAAACCAAATCGGGGCATACGTTTAGCAGGATGCCGCCTGAACAGGCCGCGCGACGACTAGGATCGGCTCAGGAACGCTTCCCCCCTGAGTTGTCATTCAGGAGGAAGATCCAGCAGGAAACAATCGGGAGCTTAATTGAGCGCGAGTGCTGGCTGCTTCGTTACGGAGAAAAACCCGACGTCATCGCGCAGGTTCTCGGTCGATTTTTTTCATCACGCCGGCCATGCGTTCCACGAAGCGATCAGGCCAAGACCTTGCCTTCATTTACGCGACGCGGGCCTGATCCAACGCGACGTCTGACACCCACTCCGTTGATTGGTTTTTTTCGCGTCGCAGAGTGCGCCATGCGATTGGCGACCAATAGCCCAATGATTCTCCAACGAGTGGGCCGATTCCTGCCTGCCTTGCGGCCATCGCAAGGCCCTGGGCAAATATTTTCGTGGAGGATTGTGTGCGAAAACGATGCGGCTCAGCCCTTCCAATTTCCAAAGTCATCGAGCGTTTCTGCTGACGGCTTACATCTTGTGAACCTGGGGCCAGGCAGCTTCCTGGCAACCGATGCAGCCGCGGGCGTTGGCATGGGCTTCCTGGCGGAGGCGTTTCTGACCAAGGGAAGCGGGTTCGAGCAGGTCGTCCTGACTCGCCTCGCCTCCCTGACGGAGGCTGCCCGGTGTTGGCCACCCGACCCGATGGCCAATATTCAGAATGTTCGTGAAACGGCGGTCAAAGCGCGAAGATGAATCTCGCCTTGATACAATGTGCCCTCGAAGCACTGCAGGTCTCCGGGCGCGGCGAAGAACCGCTCGCGCGTCTTCGCAACTTCTGTGAACGCGATTGGTGGAAGACGCTCCCATGGATTGATGAGAGTGGGCTGGGGCTCCGCCTCCTTGAGCGAATGACTACCTCGGGCTCGCTCACAACTATCCCGCAAAGAATACGTATTCGGCTCGAGCAAGATTTGACCAACAATCGGCGCCGGCTTTCGGCAATGCGGCAGGAGTTTGGCTCGCTGCTTCATGCCTTCCACACGGCAGGAGTGGATTTTGCAGTCCTGAAAGGATTCGCACTGATCCCCGAGTATTGCCCCGACGCTGCGTTGCGCAGCCAGCTCGATTACGATTTTCTAGTGCGTGAGGAGTCGGCAGGCGCCGCCCGACGCACTCTGGAAGGGTTGGGGTACCGTCTTAAACCCCAGCGCCCCGGCCGTCAAAAAGCGGAGGAATCTGCGTTCGAACCTCCGCCGCCGGCTGGGCCTGCCGACTACGGGTTCTACAGTCCTAATATTCCCCGTCCCGTCGAACTCCACCTCAGCCTTTGGGAATCGATCGGCGAGGAGATCGATGTCGAGGCGCCGGTGAACCCACTCGAACGTAAGCGCCTTTCGAATTGGGAAGGCTTGAACTTTCCTGTTCTTGCCGAGGATGATTTTTTGATTCTCCAAGCGCTCCACGCCTTTCAACACATTCTGGCTTGCTGGTGCAGGCCGTCGTGCTTCCTTGAAATCGCACACTTTCTGGAGCGACGCCAGGGCGATAGGGAGTTCTGGAATCGCCTGCGGTCGCGCGCCCAGGGACGCGGAAACTTGGCGCAAATTCTGGGATTGGTTTTCGCGATGGCGGAACTGCTTTTTCATGCTCCCGTGTATCCGAAACTTGCCGAGTGGACGACCGAAGATTTGCCTGCACCGATTTCCCTCTGGGTTCGCCAGTACGGACGACGCTGGGCGCTCGCCCGCTTCCCCGGATGCAAGCTCAGCTTGTTCGTCCACCGTGCCTTCATTAAAGACCCAATGTTATGGAAGCAAGTCGCGCGAAAGCGCTTATTTCCTTTGCACCAATGCCCCCGGGGGGTCGAATCCGGTAGTCAAGGTCTGGGTTTGAATGGGCGGGTGGAGTGGCAGCAGGGCCTCTATGTTTTGTCCCGATTGAAATTTCATGTGGTCGGTTTGGTGACCTACGTTTGGGAACTGTCTGCTTGGAAGAAGAGTTTGCGCTCGAATGAATAACATTAACGAACTGACTTCCAGATCATTGCATTACCTTCGTCCCATGCAAGCGTGCGGTTTGCTCATTGACGTGGAGGCCGTCGCGGCGCAAATGTCGGCTGACAATCATCTCGCTCGATTATTCGTTGCGGGGCTTGCAATTGGGGGCCATTTTGAACGAGGAGATGTATCGGTAGGTCCGGCATTTTCGATACTCCGCGACGCTGTTGGGCAAAGTCGCGTTCATTTTTGCGATCTGGCTCGGATGGATCATTTTGATTGTTACCTGCTGCCATGGATAGATCGCGCTGAAAACTGGCATGGTGAATTCCCTGGGTAAGACGCGCGGGCATGTGAACAACATTTCGAACCCCTTCCCGCCAAACCACCGGCGCAACTTTGATAAACTGTGATTCGCGGATATTGACAGCGACGCATCCATTAATTCGCATCGCGATCGCGACGATGGGAAATCGGCATGGATTCCGAAAACAAATCTCGTTGGAAGCGCCCGTTGACTGCCCTCCTGGTCTTCGGGATTTCGTTCGGCTACGTCGAGGCGGCGGTGGTGACCTACCTTCGACCGCAGTTTTTCGCTGCGCGCGCGGCCTCATCACCACGAAACCAGGAACTTTTTCCGCTCCTCACGCTTCAACAGGTCGAGGCCGCAGGGCCGAAAATGGTTAAGATGACCGAGACAGAGATAATCCGCGAGGCCATGACGCTGGCCATGCTCGGCGCCGTAGCTGGGGTGGCGGGTGCCACCTTTCGCCAGTGGTTGGCGTTCTTCCTCCTGGAATTCGGAGCATGGGATATTGCCTTCTACGCCTGCTTGAAAATCCTGATTGACTGGCCGCGGTCAATGTTGACCTGGGATATATTGTTCTTGATTCCCGTGCCGTGGACCGGTCCCGTGCTCGCACCGGTCATCGTAGCGTTGACGATGATCGCAACCGGACTCGTCATTTGGGGATGGGAATCGGACGGCCCGTCGATTGGGCTGCAAGGAATTCACTGGGTTGGAATTTGCTCAGGCGCCGTGTTAATTCTAGCGGCATTCATGTGGGACTACCGCAACATCATGGCAGGCGGCATGCCGAATCCCTTCCATTGGTGGCTGTTTGCGATTGGTGAAATGCTATGGCTGGCGGGGGTCGTGTTCGCCCTCCTCGTAGCACCTGAACGCATCGATCAGACAGATCGTGGTGATTGATGCCCAAGAGCGCCATCACTTTCGAGACAGTGCGGAGGATTGGCCTTACTCTTCCAGGTGTCGAAGAAGGCACCGCCTACGGCTCGCCTGCCCTTAAGGTCCGCGGCAAGCTCATGGCCGGCATGCCCGTGAATCCCTCCGCCGAACCGGGTTCGATCTATGTGCGCGTGGATTTTGACGATCGCGCCGAACTCCTGGCCGCTGCGCCCGATGTCTACTATATTACAGACCATTATGCGCCCTACGAGGCCGTCCTGGTGCGCCTCGCGCGCATCGATCAAGGCGTGTTGCGCGACCTGCTCGGCATGGCGCACAAGTTTGTGACCTCGAGATCAACTCCTCGCTCGCCCGCGCGGAAACGCCGTCACTAACGGCACGAAGCCGAACCGCGACTTGATTACCCACCTCAGGGCGATCCGCAAATTGTGGATGGAATACTTCGTGATCACCACGGGCCACCGCGCATCGATGCACGCCAACCCACGGTGGGAATTTGGGCGAAGTTTATTCTACGCCAGCATCTTGTCCACGACGGTTCCACTCACGTCGGTGAGTCGGAAGTTGCGACCCTGGAATTTGAAAGTCAGCTTGGTGTGGTCAAATCCCAGCAGCTTGAGAATGGTGGCGTGCAGGTCGTGGACGTGGACTCGATCCTCAGCCACGTTGAAGCCGAGGTCATCGCTTTCGCCGATGGAGAAGCCACCCTTCACCCCGCCACCCGCCAGCCACATGCTGAAGGCATTGGGATGGTGGTCGCGCCCATCGGCGGGACCGCTGGCGGAGGCCTGCACCATGGGCGTGCGACCGAATTCCCCACCCCAAATCACCAGCGTATCTTCCAGCATTCCGCGCTGCTTCAGGTCTTGGATCAAGCCCGCGCACGCCTGGTCAGTGTCGCGGCAGTTTTCCGAAATGTCTTCCACCAAATGGTCGTGCTGGTCCCACGCTTCGTGATAGAGCTGCACAAAGCGGACTCCGCGCTCCACCAGCCTCCGCGCCAGCAGGCAATTGTTGGCGAAGGACGGTTTGCCCGGCACGGCACCGTAAAGCTCCAGGGTTTCCTTCGACTCTTTAGAAAGATCCATTAACTCTGGTGCGCTGGACTGCATGCGGAAGGCCATCTCAAAAGAGTTAATACGAGTCTCAATCTCTGGATCTCCAATAATA
>JASHTO010000476.1 GCA_030040515.1 Terriglobia bacterium | reverse complement strand
ATGCTTGCCTACCGCGACATCAAGGTTCGGTACAAGCAATCGGTGATGGGCCTTCTCTGGGCGATTCTGATGCCCATCCTCATTGTTTTATCAGGAGTCGTGGTTCGTTATGCTTATGCCTTCACGTCGGGACATCATATCGAGACTTCGGATATTGTCGACGTGGCAGTGAAATCCATCCCCTGGGCCTTTTTGGTCTCCAGCATAAGGTTTGCCGGCAACAGCCTCCTTGGGAATCAGAGCTTGGTGACGAAGATTTACTTTCCCAAGGAAATCTTTCCCATGGCGGCGGTCGTGGCCAGCCTGTTCGATTTCTTCGTGGCTTCCGGGGCGCTGATCGTGCTCCTTTTGGCCCTTCGGGTCGGATGGAGTCTCTACCTCCTCTGGGTTCCTGCGCTGATTGCATCGATCGTGATCTTGGCGATCGGCCTGGGGATAATTGTTTCCGCCGCAAGCCTCTTCTTCCGCGACGTAAAATATATTGTGGAAGTGGTATTGACCTTCGGGATCTTTTTTACGCCGGTTTTCTATGATGTCGGCATGTTGGGCGCAAAAGGAAAATGGCTGTTACTCAATCCGGTTGCCCCGAGTTTGGAAGGACTCAGCGCCTGTATCGCGTTTCACCGGCCCCCGGACCTTCGCTGGTTGGTGTACAGTTTCAGCTTCGGCATTGCGGCCCTGCTAGGCGGGTACGCCTTTTTTAAGCATTTGGAGCCGGTCTTTGCGGAGAGTATCTGAGGCGATGGCCTAATGTCAAACGTCGCGCTCCAAATGGAGCATGTTTACAAGAAGTTTCGCAAGGGGGAGATATTCAATTCGCTCCGCGACTTGATCCCCGCCCTGACCGGAAGAATGTTCCGCCAGCAGGAACTCAGCGGAAGCGACCAGCGGGAATTCTGGGCCCTGCAGGACATCTCATTTGAAGTGAAGGAGGGCGAGGCTTTCGGCATCATCGGGCACAACGGCGCAGGGAAGAGCACCATGTTGAAGCTCTTGAGCCGTATCATGAAGCCAAGCCGCGGGACGTTTCAGGTCAAAGGCAGAGTTTCGGCGTTGATCGAACTGGCGGCGGGTTTCCACCAGGATCTGACGGGGCGAGAAAATATCTACCTGTATGGCACCATTTTGGGCATGACGCGTGGAGAGATTGCTGCCAAATTCGACGATATCGTTGAATTCTCCGGGCTGGAGCAGTTTATCGATACTCCTGTAAAGAGATATTCCTCCGGCATGTATGCGCGGCTCGGGTTTGCTGTTGCGTGTCACGTTAATCCGGATGTTCTGCTTGTGGATGAAGTCTTGAGTGTGGGCGATTACGTCTTCCAGCGAAAATGTGTGAGCCGGATGAAAGAAGTGATTCGCAACGGCGCCACAGTTCTGTTTGTCTCCCACAACCTGAGAACCGTCTCCGAGTTTTGCCAGCGGGGCATATTGCTGGACCATGGCCGCGTCGTGAAAATCGGCGCCATTGAGGACGTGATCTCCGCCTATTTGAATCGATCGAATTTGAGCCAGCTAAGGGACGTCAACCAAAAGCAGGCCATTATTACCGCCGTAAGATTTCGGGATGAGCGTGGCGAATGCACTCGTTTTCAGTCGGGGGACAAAGTCTGGATCGACATTGAGGTCACGGGCCAATCACGCTGCAAAAAGCTGGCGGTTCAGCTCTACCTCAAGAATGAGGAGCAGCAAGTAATTTTCAATACTTCGACCGAACGACTCGGCCTTGGCAACTTTGACCTGGAGGCCGGGAGTGTTTACACCTGTACATTCGAGCTGAACCTGAATGTGACGCCGGGGATGTATCACCCTTGCGTTGGGTTATTCCGGTACGATACTGAGAAAAATTATGACCGGTGGGAGCCTGCGGCGACCATTTACGTCAGTTATCACGAGGACGTGCGAGGCGGTGTAAATTGCTTCCCCAAAGTGACGCGGCAAGAAGTCCGCCCGCCATTGGAAAAAAACCTTACTGATTTGGTGAGCGAAGGTAGAAGCGGCGGAAAGTTGGAGGTCAAGTAATCGAAGGTCGCCAGGGGGCCGCGGGCCTTACTCTGGTTTGGATCGTTCCGCGGCAATCGCCAATGTAAAATGGCGAGCTGTGGAGGAAATTCCAGACGGCGGGTTGCTCAGGCTTGCTGGACTGGCAGTATCACAAAACGATCTCCCCCCGCCTGGCTCAGGCAGGGGTTGTCCTCTTCATAAGAAAGATCGAATCTCTTGCCTACTCCCTCCGCGGGCGTGGGGCGTCATCCCGGTTTTTACCGACCGGGGCTCCTAAGAAAAAAAGATGACCACCTATCGCAAAGCTGCTCGCAATAAACTTAACACCCTGCTGGGCCGTGCCGGCTTTCAGTTGGTGCGGCCTGGCGAGAGGGATGCCGTCAGGTCCTTCATCCCTTTTCGGGAGACGCTGGAGGGTGCAAGGAAAGCGGGCCTGTCAGTCAGGGATTACATTGACTTGAAGTATCAGGTGCCCGGGACAACCCAGGCGACGGTGGATCAGTTGGTGGGAGCCGGCGTGTTCCTGAAGAAGATGGAAAGCATCTGTGAAATTGGCCCGGGTTCCGGCCGCTACCTTGAAATCATTCAGCGAATGTGCGCGCCGCGCTCCTACGAAGTATATGAAACCGACCCGGAGTGGTCGAATTGGCTGGCGCGGACATACCAGGTGACCGCGCGCGAGGCCGACGGCACGAGTCTGCGTGACACCGCGAGTGGATCGATCTGGTTCATGCGCGCAAGGTTTTTGTTTACCTCCCATTCGTAGTAACATTTCAATACATCAAGGAAATGGCTCGCGTCGTCAGGCAGAGAGGGCAAAGGGTGTTTGATGTCGTGTCGGAAAAGTACATGGATGATGAGACGATCGAGAAATGGATTGAATGCCGCACCTAGGGATTTTCTGATCTCGTACCTCAGCCGGCTAGGATGTGCTTTGCATTCGAGCTTCCTGGTTCCGAACTTGCCGGGGCAAAGTAAATATTTGATATTTGCAAAGGAAGGCGCCTAGGAGGAGGTCGGTCCCCGCCAGGGCAAGGCCGCGATTTCCGGCCGCTTAGGCGAGTATCCAATGGGAAAGCGCTGTCGAAAATAAAAGGAACTGCCGTCGTAAACTCCATGGGAAACGACCTTCCAGCCATGACGCCTACTGTGGACCGGGCCGAAGAAGTATTCGACGGCAAGAAACTGGTGTTTCTCGTCGGCGCGCCCCGCAGTGGCACGACATGGTTTCAACTGCTGCTGGCGCGATCGCCTTCGCTGGTGACCGCTCAAGAGACATCCTTGTTCAGTGCGTTCCTGCGGTCCATGCTGGACCGATGGAATGA
>JASHTO010000475.1 GCA_030040515.1 Terriglobia bacterium | reverse complement strand
TGGAATTATTCTTCTGTTTCTACTTCCTGATGACCGGCGTTCACGCCTTGCACATGATCGTAGGCGTGGGAGTTCTGGCCGTGCTGGCGTTCAAAGCATGGAAGGGGCGCTACGGGCCGGACCGCTTCAACTCCGTGGAAATGGCCGGCCTCTATTGGCATTTTATCGACATCATCTGGATCTTTCTCTTTCCGCTTCTGTACCTGATTGGAGGGCGATACTGAATGCACGCCCACGTGGTTTCAAAGAAATTCTATTTCTTGATTTTCGGCACACTCCTGGCGCTGACGGGCCTCACCACGGGCGTTGCTTACATCGACCTGCGCCAGTGGAACACCATCGTTGCGCTCATCATCGCCGCCTGCAAGGCTACGCTGGTAATTCTCTTCTTCATGCACCTGCGTTGGAGCCCGCATTTGATGCGTATCGTGATTCTTTCCGCCCTCCTCTGGCTGGCCATCCTGATCAGCCTGACCACCACGGATTCCGTCACTCGCGGTTGGACGCCGGTTCCGGAAAGCTGGGAAACCTCGCTCCTCCGCCTGCCCCCTCCGCCTCAAGTTTTTTCGCACCGCCGGTAAGACCTTTCTGGCTCCCGGTTATGAGGTGATGTGGCTGGCGTTCCCCTTCAATTGCACGTTTACGCGCAGCCCTTGCCGAGACCTCGCTGCAATTGCCACATCAGAGGATTCGTAAACGGCTCGACTTGTCCACCGTTTCGTGGCAGACGAATACACTCTCACCACGATCGGCACCGGCTTGCCGTCACGACTCAGCTCAGATTTCGGAATCGTCCAGGCTCCTCCAAAAACACGCGGGGAAAGAATCACCTGAACGCCTGTCCGGGCGTCGCAACGCCGATCCACGCGCGCAGAATTTCCGCCACACTCCATGCCTGCGCGAAACAACCCTGTGGTGTGTGCGGTGGGTCGCCGTCGAAGATTTCGCTGGCACTTCCGAGGCCATGAGTCTTCAGATGATTTTCGAAGGGTGCCAGGAAGTTCAACGCCTGGTCGCGATCTCCCGTGACGCGCAGATATGCCTGAACGAAGGGCCCAATGAGCCATCCCCACACGGTACCTTGATGGTAGGCAGCGTCGCGCTGCCGCTGGCCGCCGTAATACTGGCCGTGATATTGAGGATCGCGTGGTGATAGGCTGCGCAGGCCGAAAGAAGTGAGCAACTGCTGAGCACAGACCACGACGACCGAGCGCTGCTGCTCCTCACTGAGCGGACATTTCTCCAGCGCCACAGCAAGAATTTGATTCGGCCGGAGTGACGCGTCGCTTCCCTGCGGCCCGTCGATCACGTCGTAGCAGCAATTCGTCGCGGCGTTCCAAAAGCGCTGGAAACCCTGGCGTGCCTTCGCGGCAAGCGAATCAAATTGAGCCGGCGAGCTTCCCATCGCCGCAGCGAGTTTCGACATGAAGGCGAGCGCGTTCAGCCACAGCGCATTCACCTCCACGGGCTTGCCGATTCGCGGCGTCACCACCCAATTGTCTACTTTCGCGTCCATCCAGGTGAGTTGCACTCCCGCCTCACCCGCGTAGAGCAGCCCGTCGGCGGAATCCACGTGGATTTGGTAGCGGGTTCCGCGCGTGTATTCAGTAATGATCTGGGCCATCGCGGGAAAAATCTCGCGCAGCAGCGCAACATCCTGAGTGGCGGAGAAGTATTGCCGCGCCGCTTCGAAAAACCAGAGCGCGGCGTCCACAGTGTTGTATTCGGGAACCGAATCCTCACGGGGGAAGCTATTGGGCAGCATTCCCCGGTCAACAAACCGAGCGTAGGTACGCAAAACGCCCGCGGCAATTTCCGGCCGGCCAGTCGAGAGCAGCAATCCCGGCAGTGCCACCAGCGTGTCACGGCCCCAGTCGCTGAACCAGGGGTATCCCGCGATAATCGACCAGGCATCCTCGACGCCGGCGAGTGGCCGCGCCACGACAAACTGGTCCGCAGCCAGCACCAACTGCCCGATCCAATCCGGCCACTCCCTGATTTTCGGATTCGCCTGTCTGCATTTTTTCAGCAATCCACTCCCGCGAGCAATCTGCGATTGAAGCGCCGCAGCGCCATCAAGATTCGCGGAGGAATTCGTGCTGGCCACAAATGTCATGTGTTGTCCCGCCGTAAGCTCGAAGTAAAATGTTCCGGCGTGAAGGTGATCCTCGACGTGGTCAAGGCCGCGCGCGCGTTCTTCCTCCAGCTCATAATTCCTGTACCATACGCGCCCCGGTTCAATCCTTCCTTGAGCGCTGCGGAGATAGCAGGGAGCGGCTTGCGGCGAAGCTTGCACGCACAGCCCGCGCTCGACGGTTTGGACATCCATGGGCGCCTCAGACGCCCGGGTCAAACCGTGGTAGCCGCGGTAATTCACCAGAACTTTCACCGCGAGCCGGAGCGGCCCGCCCGCGCGCAGTGACGTGTACTGCACGTAAGTGGTGTTGGCGCCGTGCTCCATGCAAATTCGTTTCTCCAGCAACGCGTCCGCACATGCGAATGTCCAAACCGGAATTGTGCCTTCCAGGTGAAAACGCTCGATGTGCAAGTGGCCGGACGGGTTGATGGCGCCATCCGCCCAGCGATTCGCGCCGAGTTCGTAGACTTCGCCACCGTATTCCACCGTCTCATCGATTTTTGAAACCAGCAGAGTGCGATGCCCCCCGGGCGGGAGAGCCGCCATCAGCAGGCCGTGATAGCGGCGCGTGAGCGTTCCCGCCACCGTTCCGCAGGCGAAACCGCCGATGCCGTTCGTCACCAGCCACTCGCGCGCCTCCGCCGCGGCAAGATCGCCGCAGGTTTCGCGGCCAAAATCGATGAGGGAAGGAAAGTGAATCATGATTGTCGTGAAGAATTTTCCCTGCAGGCTCCATTCTCGCCAAAGTTTCATTCTCGCCATTTCACTTGCGGAAGACCAGTAGTAAAATGGCGCGGCTTTGGAGTGCAAGGAAAGCCAAGGAGGAATGATGCTCAAGGGTAACCTGCGAAAATCCATGCTGGTTCTCGGCTTGATTTGCTGCTCGAATGTGTTGTCGCCGTCGGGCGCAACCCCGCAGTCGGCGGAAATTGCCGGCTCCCCGTCCAACGCCGCGGAATTGCTTGCCGCGCGCGAGCTGGGGCGTACGCCCATGCTCGATGACTTGCGTGAACTTTGCGACAGCATCGGCGGTCGTCCGACAGGCTCGCCGGCCTGCGACCGCGCGGTGGATTGGGCCGTTGGGCGATTCCGGGCGGCGGGCCTTGAGTCCACCTGGACGGAGGCTTACACGATTCCGACGTCCTGGAAGGGAGGCGCGGACGAGGCGGAGTGCCTTGCTCCCGCTCGATTTCCCATTCGCGTCGCCTCCGCCCCCTTTTCCGCGCCCACGCCGGGCGGGCGCGCCTTGGAGGCCCTGGTCGTCAACGCCGGCGACGGCAGCCCGGAGGCGTTTGCGCGCCTCGGCGATCGAGCCCGCGGCGCCATCGCCCTGGTGATGACAGCGGAGATGAAATCCGAGGCCGACCTTTTTGGCGAGTACGGCCGCGACGCCACCATGTTCGCCGCGGCGCAAACGGCCGGGGTGGCTGCCGTGCTCATGCAATCCTCTCAGCCGCGCGTGCTTCTTTACCGCCACCCCGTGGCATTCAGCGGCACGCTTCCCATTCCCGCTGCCATCGTGGCCCGCGTCCACGCCGCGCGACTGGCCCGCCTCACCGAACGCGGCGAGGTGCGCGTGCGGCTTGACCTGCCAAGCCTCGTGGGAGGGCCCGTCGAGGCCCGCAACGTGGTGGCGGAAATTCCCGGCCGCGAGCGGCCCCAGGAAATTGTACTGATCGGCGCCCACCTGGACTCCTGGGAGCTGGGTACCGGGGCGGAGGATAACGGCGTGAACGCGGCGATGGTGATCGATCTGGCGCGCAGTTTCAAGGCACTGGGCATCGTGCCCCGCCGCACCTTGCGATTCGTGCTCTTCACCGGCGAGGAGCAAGGGATGCTGGGCTCGGAAGCCTACGTTCTGCGCCATGCGAAGGAGATGGCCAACCATGTGGCGATGATCACGTTTGACACTGGCTCCGGCCACACCCTGGGCTTCTACCTGAACGGCCGTGAGGACCTCCGCCGCGCCGTTGACCAGGCGCTGGCCGCCGACCCGGACCTCGGACCCTTTGAGGATTCGGACGGAGTCATCGACGGAACGGATAATTTCGATTTTCTCCTCTCCGGCGTTCCCAACCTTATCGCCCGGCAGGATTTTGCCCCTTACCTGCCCAATTATCATTCTGAATCAGATGTTTATGAGATGGTGAATGGTCCGGAAGCAAAGAAAAATGCGGCCACGGCTGCCGTGCTGCTTTGGGGGCTTGCGGAAAGCCCGAAGCGTCTTGCCCCCCGCCAATCGCGCGCGGAAGTGGAGCAAATTCTGCGCGCCACCCGGCTGGACGAACAGATGAAGACCTTCGGCCAATGGCAGGAATGGACGGCGGGCAAGCGTGGCGCCAGCGACTGAGCAGGTAGGTGGTAGCCACGGTCGGAGCTTTTGTGACCGTGGGCTCTTCGTTCGGTGTTAAACCACCGTTGGCTTATCCCTGCGAGGGCAGCAAACAACGGTGGGGGGTGCAGGATGCGGGAAAAGCCCACGGTCAGGAAAGCATTGACCGTGGCTATCACTTCGCCAAACCGCTATTTGCAGTATTCCTGCATGGCGCATACAACCTATTGTGGTTCTCTAGAAATAAGTACAAGCCATTGTATAGTTCGCCAAACTATTTGCACCACCCCCCTTGACCCGCTCCCCTCCGCTTTTCTATGATCGCTAGTAACGAGGCAGTGCGGTCGCACTGCCCAAATGAAGTAGCTTCGTGATGCGTGCCCATCACGAATCGTGAGTTGAGGGAAGGGTTTTCGTGGCATTGCCAAGGCTGGTCCGGATCCGGAAATTTTCCGGCCGGATCGAGCGAGCTACCCCACCACGGAAATCGCCCTCACGGTGTTTCGGGCGTGCCGCGGGGCGGGCCGAGAGCAAGCTGAGGGGCTCCTCTCACCCGCTCGCGGTGCCTGAAAGACCGGCAGATTGTACTTCGGGGCCTCCTGAGGGAGGCCCTATTTTCTTGCTTCTCCTCGCATCTTGATGTAGACTCCTTTTTCGATGTACACCGCCTTCGCCAACTCGCACTTTTACTTTAGTTACTGGTATTGGAGCTACGCTCCAAGCCGGTAGAGTGGCGTTGGTCTGAACGAAAAAGAAATTGTCGCAAGGCCAGCCCACTCCCACCGAGTGGGCTTTTTCATTTAGGGGGGAGAAGGCCGTGATCATTTCCATGAAGCCGGACGCGACGCCGGAGCAAATTGAACACGTCTGCGAGCGCATTCGGGAGTTTGGCTACAAAGTGCATTCCATTCAGGGTGAGGAGCGCGTGGTGATCGGAGTCATCGGAGTGGGCGATGTCAGCGCCTGCCTGGAGGCCATTGAAGTTGCTCCCGGCGTGGCCAGCGCGGTGCGCATCTCCTCGCCCTTTAAATTTGTGAGCAGGGAATTCCGGCCGGAGCGCACGCGCATCCCCGTGAACGGCGTCTCGATCGGGGGCGGCGAGTTCGTGGTGATGGCCGGGCCGTGCTCGGTGGAAAGCGAAAAGCAGATTCGCGAGGCGGCGGAGTTCGTGGCCTCCGTAGGAGGAAAGATTCTGCGCGGCGGCGCCTTCAAGCCCCGCACTTCGCCCTACGATTTCCAGGGTCTGGAGCTGGAAGGTTTGAAGCTGCTCGCCCAGGCGCGCACCGCCACCGGGCTTGCCATCGTCACGGAGGTGATGAGCGAGACGGACGTATCGCTGGTGGCTGAATACGCGGACATCCTTCAGGTAGGCGCGCGCAATATGCAGAACTATGCTCTGCTCAAAGTGTTGGGCCGCTGCCCGCGCCCGATTCTGCTCAAGCGCGGAATGAGCTCGACGATTCGCGAGCTGCTGATGTCCGCCGAATACATCACCGCGCACGGGAATTCCCAGGTAATTCTGTGCGAGCGCGGCATCCGCACCTTCGAGACCGCCACGCGCAACACCTGTGACATCTCCGCCGTGCCGGTGCTGAATGAGCTCACGCACCTGCCCGTGATTGTCGATCCCAGCCACGCCGCCGGGCGCCAAAGTCTGGTGCCCGCGCTTTCGAAGGCGGCGGTGGCCGTCGGGGCGGATGGCCTGATTGTGGAAGTGCATCCCTGCCCGGAAAAGGCCATGAGCGACGGCGCGCAATCGCTCAACTTTCCGCAATTTCGCGCCATGATGGAGGGATTGAAGCCTTACCTGGAAATCTGGAAGGAAGGCCGTGCCGCGCCGAAGGCCGCGGCAATGGCGTAGCCTGCGGCACACGCCTATTCCGGCTGCATCCGCGGAAGGAAAGCGATCCAGGAGGAGTCAACGAAACAGGGTAAGTTGCTGGCTTCTCCGGCTGATTCCAGCAAGGTAGCCTTCAGTATTAAGCTCAGCCACGACAATGGAAAGAAATCGGGTTCAATAAGGTCGGCTCTGGACAAGGGAGAAGCCGCAGAGTTTCTGGAATGCGAGACTCTGCGCCGGCCGGTGATTTAAAGATGATCTGTTCCAATCGGAAATTTGAAGTCGAAATATGGGAGCCCTCGCGGCGCAAGGCCCTGGCCACTATCTCCTGTGCGTCTTGATCTCGTCGTATAGAACCAGCGACAGCACCACAAGAATCCACACGGGGAACACGCCCATTCCGGGGATGGCTTCCATCAGCAGGCCAGGCAGCAGCGCCCACCTTCGGCCGAGAATCAGGAAAAGTGCGGCTGCGGTTCCCAGGTCAAGGGCCCACTGGACCGGAGGAAGAAAATCGGTCCACATAGCGAGAAAATCGGAAAGTGCGGCGGCGCCAAATGCCAGGGCAATTCGCTTGCGGGAGTAATTCCTGAGGGGAACAGTCTCGCGCCCGGGAATGACGAGGGCAGGCCGATTTTTGGAATTCACCAGCAAATTGTTTCCGCCCATTCTCAATTCTCCTTGCAAGCCATCGTGCCACGGCCACGGAAGCTCGGCAAGAGGAGTCTTCCACCGGTTGAGCGCCGCGGGGTGATCTCGACAGTTAGATGTTCGGCAGTCCATCCGGGTTGGGTAGTGCCTCATTATGCCTGTCGTGGCGGTCCCATCTGGGCAGGACCACAGTAGGAGCGTGCCATGGCAATCCCCTGCTCTTCGACGCTCATAGAGCGCCGCTACAACGAAACGCCATAATATCGCTGTGCTACACTGGGCACCAGCGCGCCAGCCGCGCGCGGAGAGCGGCAATGGGTGGCCGTTACAAGAAATTATGGTATGGAGTGCTGGTGGTCCTGCTGGGCGCAGCGGTTTGGCCGGCACGGGCGCAGAACCCCTGGGAACAGTTGCCGTCGACGCCTTCGTTGCCCAGGCCGGAGCGCAGCGGCATGGTGCAGTCGAACGGCGTGCGCATCTGGTATGCGATTTATGGCCAGGGTACGCCGGTGATTCTGCTGCACGGCGGGATGGCTAACTCGAACTATTGGGGGCTTCAGATTCCCGCGCTCGCGTCGCGTTACCAGGTCATCGCCATCGACAGCCGCGGCCACGGGCGCAGCACGTGGGACTACCGGCCGATCAGCTACCACCTGATGGCGTCTGACGTCATCGCCGTGATGGACGCGCTCTACATTCCCAAGGCCGCGCTGGTGGGGTGGAGCGACGGCGGAATTATCGGCCTCGATATCGCCGTTCATCATCCCGAGAGATTGACGAAGTTGTTTGCCTTCGGAGCCAATTCAAACCTTGCCGGCGTGAAGAGCGCGGAGGGAAGCGCGGTTTTTGCCGAGTATGATGCCCGCACCCGGGCGGAGTATCAAAATATGTCGGCGGCGCCTGCGGATCTCGATCGGTTTACCGCGGCCATGAACAAAATGTGGAACTCCGAGCCGGATTTCTCGGACGAGGAGTTGCGCAGCATCAAAGTTCCCACCTGGATCGTCGACGGCGAATACGACGAAATCATCAAGCGCGAAGATACCGACCGCATGGCCCGCCTGATTCCCGGGGCGCGCGAACTTATTCTTCCCCGCACCAGCCACTTTGCGTTTCTTCAAGCCCCCGAGCAATTCAATAGCGCCCTGCTGAGCTTTCTTGCGGGAAAGTAGTCATAGTGCCCAAAGCCAAGTGGGGCTTTCACCACAGAGCACACAGAGGCTCACAGAGAAAATCATCTCTGTGCTTCTCCGCGCGCTCTGTGGTGAAAGCTCTTCTTTCTGGAAAGCCTCCGGAAAGACGGCCTGCCAGTTCCTGCAGTTAAGAATCACCCCCCTGAACCCCATGTCAACTAAACAGTTGACACCTGAAGACCTTTGACTTAATGTAGAAAAACGGTCGGCAGTTTCCGGCATAAAGGGTTGGAAGAGATTTACCTCACCGGAAAAACGCGGCGAATCGGCGCCCCATTTGTTCGGAAATGCGTCCGTATTCTCCAGGCGTTAGAAGTTGCGACGCGGCCCGAGGAGATGAACCTGGCTGGGTACAGGTTCCATCGTCTGCACGGGGACCCGCCAAGGCGGTCCGTGCGCGTCACTGCCAACTACCGCATCACCTTCGGCTGGACAGGCGAAAACGCGGAGGGCGTGGATTTCGAAGACTACCATTAGGGAGGAAATGATGGACCGTAAGAACAGTTTGCCGCCCGTACATCCCGGCGAAATTCTGCGCGAAGACATTCTTCCTGCGGTCGGCCTGTCGGTCACGGCCGCCGCGAAGGCCCTGGGCGTGTCGCGTCAGATGCTTCATGACATCCTGGCTGAGCGGAGGCCGATGTCGGCGACCATGTGCCTGAAGGTTTCCCGCCTGCTGGGCAGCACCCCGGAGTTCTGGATACGCCTGCAAGCCGAGTACGACTTGAAGAAGGCGGCTCAAAACCGCAAGGTCATGGCACGCATCGCGCAAATCGTGCCAGTGAGGCCGGTAGCACAGGCCCATCCTTGAGCTGTCGCCGAGAAAGTCTGCCGCCAAATCGTTGGAGCCGCCGAATTTGATGCAGGGGGGTGGGGCGATTGAAGGGAAAAGCCGACCTTCCCACTCGAGACATCCAGGTGTATGATTTGTATGACATGTCATACAGAGGAGAATTCCACGCTTTCTATACGGCTCGACCCCGAAGTTGAGAAAAGACTTTCGGAATTGGCGCGACGCACGGGGCGTACCAAATCCTATTATGCTCGCGAGCTCATTGAGAAGAATATCGAAGATCTCGAAGATCATTATCTCGCCGAGGCACGCTTGGAGAAGCGCCGTCCGTCGCTCTCCAATCGCCAAGTGAGGAAGGAACTTGGGCTGGATAATTGAGTACGATCCCCGCGCCTTTTTTGGACTTTTCATTTGCGCTCTTTCCCTGCAAAATAGTTGTCAATGAGAGCACACGAGGAATACAACTTCACCGTCCTCTACGAACCCGCTGAGGAAGGGGGCTACGTGGTGAAATGTCCGGCCCTCCCCGGTTTAGTGACGGAAGGGGACACCCTTGAAGAAGCAAGGGCCATGGCTGAGGATGCTATCCGCGGCTACCTGGAAAGCCTTCGGAAAGACGGCCTGCCCGTTCCGGAGAATAAGAAACTTGCTTTGCAACCCGTCAAAGAAGAAGTGAAGGTGATTCTCGAAGTGGCATGAGCAAACGCCTGCCATCCCTCAAACCTCGGGAGGTCCTTCGGGCTTTAACGAGGGCAGGATTCTTCGTACACCACGTTTCCGGGAGCCACTACATTTTAAAGCACCCCGAGCAGCCGGCGTGCAAGGGTTACTCTCCCTTTTCACAACAAAGACCTTAAACGCGGAACACTAATGGCGTTTATTGATGAGGCCGGGCTCACGGTCGACGGATTCAATGAGCTTCTCTGAAGGCAAAAAGCAGGGTAGCGCGTCTATTTTCAAAGTTCCGAGGCCTTTTGGGTAACAAGGAAAAACTGCCGCAGAGCAAGTTCCTGCTAAAGCGGTTCCCCTCGTTTTTCGATAGCAAGACGGATAAGGAATATAGCCCATGTGAGCACGCCCGGCAAAAGGGTTAGACCGATCGAAAACTTCACGCCCCTCCGAAAAGCAGTCGCTCCGAATGCCGTCGTGTCGCCGCCGAGCTTAAATCTAGCAAGGACCAGTTCTATGATCCAACCACCCGTGTAGCAGATATTCGCCATGAATCCGTAGAGGATGATGATAATTGGTCAAAGATTGGGGGGTCCGGCATGCCGATGGCTTCGCCCACCAATGGTTCTGCGACGAGGGCACAAGAGATGAGCAGGACACATGTAATCAATCCGGTGGCACCAACGATCAAGTTGTAGAACCACCTTCGCGATTCCCACCAGAGAACCACGTCCCACCCACTCAGGCGGGGACCGTCACGCTCATACCTTCGACCCTGAAAAAATCTATTCAAGGCAGTCCCCTCTCTGCGGACTAATCGCCCGTGAGTGCAGCCAAGCCCTGCCCTACTAGCCTGCGGTCAAACGCGTGCCCGGCAGCGCGCCAAGGAGCATACGAGGACAATTCAAAATTCGTAATTTGAAACCGCAATCGAAAATCTGCAATCACAGATCGGAAGTGGTTTAGTGTGCGCCGCCGCTTAACTCGCGCACGATGTCTCCCACAAATCCCTTGGCATCGCCGAAGAGCATGAGGGTTTTGTCCTCGTAGTAGAGCGGGTTGTCGATGCCGGCGAAGCCGGGGTTCATGCTGCGCTTGATGACCATCACGGTGCGGGCTTTATCGACTTCCAGGATCGGCATGCCGTAGATGGGGCTGCCCTGGTCGGTCTTGGCGGCGGGGTTGGTGACGTCGTTGGCGCCGATGATCAGCACCACGTCGGTCTGGGGAAAGTCGGGATTGATTTCGTCCATATCCTGCAGGCGGTCGTAGGGGATGTCGGCTTCGGCCAGCAGAACGTTCATGTGGCCGGGCATGCGGCCGGCAACGGGGTGGATTCCGAACTTCACGTCGATGCCCTTCTTCGTGAGAATGTCGAACAGCTCGCGAACTTTGTGCTGAGCCTGGGCCACGGCCATTCCGTAGCCGGGGACGATCACGACTTTGCTTGCCGCGCCGAGAATGGCAGCAGCTTCCTCCGCTGTGGCGCTGCGCACCGTGCGCTCTTCCTTGGCGGCGGCCGCAGATGCCTGCACCTGGCCGAACGCCCCAAACATGACGTTGGTGAACGAGCGGTTCATGGCCTTGCACATGATGACGGAAAGAATGAAGCCCGACGAACCATCGAGCGCGCCGGCCACCACCAGAACTTTATTGTTCAACACAAAGCCCAGCAGAGCGGCGGAAAGTCCTGCATAGGAATTTAAGAGTGAAATCACCGTAGGCATGTCCGCGCCGCCGATGGGCGTGACCAGCAGCACGCCGAAAACCAGCGAAACCACCACCATCGCCGGGAAAAGTTGCCGAGCATCGGGATGAAACATCAGCCAGATGGCAATCAGGATAGCCGCCCCCAGCACCGAGAGGCTGACGACGTTTTGTCCTTTGTAAGTTATGGGCCGCTGGGGCAGCACTTCCTGCAACTTGCCCGCGGCAATCAGGCTGCCTGTAAAGGTCAAACAGCCGATAATGACTTCCAGGGCGATTTCCACCATTTCAAACTTGCTGAGATTGGGAACGCTTACGTAATATTCCGCAATGCCGATCATGGCCGCCGCCAGAGCGCCGCAAGCGTGGCTGACGGCCGTTCGCTGAGGCACGGCGGTCATGGGGACAAGGCCGAGAGGGAT
>JASHTO010000039.1 GCA_030040515.1 Terriglobia bacterium | reverse complement strand
GACGGCTGGCATTGGGTTTCCGAGAGTTACCCCGCCGACGCCCTCAGCCTGCGCTCCGTTTCTTCGGATAATTTCGTGATCGTTGACAACACCCACGAGCCCCGCGTGATCGGCGAAACCGATTTCACCAGCGCCCTGCCCACGCTTCACGAGAAGGCCATCTACATTCAGGACGGCGTGCAATATCAGGTGGAGCGGTTCGATTACGACGACCGCAAGGCCTACGTCCACCAGGTTGACTCCGAATACTTCACCAACGCTATCTCCTACACCAAAATCAAAATTCTGGAGACGTTTGATTCCGCCTCCGCCGGCGCTGCGCGCAGGAATCACGGCGAAGTTCAGGTGAACACGCAGGTGGTGGGCTTCAAGAAGGTGAAGTTCCACACCATGGAGAATGCGGGGTCAGGAGAACTCTCGCTGCCCGAACAGGAAATGCACACGACGGCGTTCTGGCTTACCCTGCCGCGCGACAGGATGGAGGCGCTGCCGTATAACTCCACCGACCGCCTCGATGGAGTGAACGGCCTGGCGAGAGCCCTGGAAGCCATCGCCACACTGCTGGTCATGTGCGACCCGCGGGATTTGGGAACCTCGGTGGGTGAGAATGCGGAATTGGAAATAGACCCGCCTGACGCGGACAACGGTCCGTCGGGCAAGCGTACCGTGGTACGAAAAATCTTCGAGCCGAATATTTATCTCTACGATTCCTACCCCGGGGGCGTCGGCCTGAGCGAGCCGCTTTTCCGCATGTGCGATTCCCTGCTGGAAAAAGCCCACAAACTGATTGCGGAGTGCCCCTGCCCCACCGGCTGCCCATCCTGCGTCGGGCCAATCGGTGAAATCGGGGAAAAAGGCAAAGAAGTGGCGCTGGAGATCCTGCGGCGAATGAATCAAGATCAACTTTAAACTGTCAACTATCGAATTCTTCGGCTAGTGGTACAGTTTGAAATTTCGGTGTAGGGGCACCCCTCGTGGGTGCCCTAGCCAAGGCGTCGCCGTGGCAGTGGGCAGGCACGAGGCCTGCCCCTACGTAATTCAACCTGTACCACTGCCCTTTTTCCATGAACCTCGAGCAAAAACTCCGGCTGCTTAAGAAGTCCTCGAAGCCCCGCGACCCGGACCGGGAGCTTGAGCAGGCGCTGGAATATTTACGCCGCTTGGACCAGCCGTCCGAGCCGCGTCGGCTTCCCGCGCACCGCGCGGCCAAGGGCATTCAGGAATATGTTGAGGGCGAAATCGCCAAAAACGATTGGGGGGAATACTTCCTCGCCCGCCAGGCGTTTCCTTTTGGTCGCCCTTATGGCAAATTGCGCATCGGCGATATCTCCAGGGCTGATTTAACCCCGCTGAATATGCTGTTGCCCCAGGCCGCGTTACCCACGCCCGAGCGGCTGGTCTATCTCGACACGGAAACCACGGGCCTGGCCGGCGGCACGGGCACCTGCGCGTTCCTGATCGGCGTGGGCACGGTGGAGGGAACGCAATTCGTGGTCCGGCAATTCTTCCTGCGTGACTATCCGGAGGAAAAGGCCGTTCTGCAATCGCTTGCGGAGATTCTGAACGCCCACGACGGCCTGGTGACTTACAACGGCAAGACTTTCGATGTTCCGCTGTTGGAGACGCGCTACGCGCTGGCGAGGCAGAAGTCGCCTTTTGCGCGGTTGGTGCACTTTGATGCGCTGCACCCCTCGCGCCGTTTGTGGCGGCTGCGCCTCGAAAGCTGCAAGCTCACCGACCTCGAAAACGCAGTTCTGGGAATCAGCCGCGAAGGCGACGTGGCAGGCTCGGATATCCCGGGGATTTATTTCGATTACCTGCGCACCGGCGACGCGCGCGGACTGCAACCGGTTTTCTACCACAACGCGCTTGACATCATGACGCTCGCCGCCGTTACCGTGGAACTGGCGCGCGCCATCGGCGATGGTTGGGCGGGCACGCTCGAATCGCCCGTCGATCTCTTCAGCCTGAGCCGCATTTATGAAACCGCGGGCTCACGGGAGCAATCCCTCGCCGCCTGCCGGCGCGCCATTTCCGGCGGATTGCCCGGCGAAATCGAAGCGCGCGCGCTTCACCAATTGGCGTTGCAATACAAACGTCAGCGGCAGCACGAATTGGCGGTGGAAACCTGGCTGGAGCTTTCGCGGCGTGCCTCCCCTCTGGCTCTCGAAGCCTTAGAAGCGCTGGCTATTCATTACGAGCATCACCGCCGCGACCCGCAGAGCGCGCTGGAATTTACCAAGGCCGCCATCGAACTTCAGAATGGGGATGAACAACGGAAAAGCTCTGCCTGGCGAAACAACTCTTCACCCCAGGACCAACGCTTCGCCCGGCGCCTGGAGCGCCTGCGGAAAAAAGTGGCCGATCATCAGGGCGCGGCTGCCCCGTTGTCATAGGGGCCACGCGCCGCGTCGCCCCTACAGAACGGCGCATCGCCCGCTCACCCCCACCATGCCTCACCGGGCAGAAGTCGCGAGCGTACGAAATCCTCATTCAGTTCCAGTCCGAGGCCGGGCTTGTCCAGGATGCGATATTTTCCGTCTTTAATCACCGGCCCGTCGTAGTTAATGAATTTCACCCAGCCCTCCGGCGTCATACGCCCGGGCACGAATTCCTGCGCGCGAAAATCGCGGATGGCGGCGGCGCAATGCGCGGAGGCGAGCGCACCGACGGGAGAGCAGGAGATGTGCGCACAGATGGGAATCTGGAAGATCTCCGCCAGATCGGCAATTTTCTTCGCTTCCAGCAATCCGCCCGCTTTGGGAATATCGATCTGCGCCAGGTGACAACCCTGATTCAGCAGGAAGGGCATGAAGCCCTGGCGCCGGTAAAGATTTTCTCCGGTCAGGATGGGCACCGGCGATTCCTCCGTCAATTTGCTCCACGACGGCGAGTAGAAGGGCGGCATAGGGTCTTCAAGCCACATGGGTTTGATCGGGGCCACGGCCCGCGCCAGCTCCAGCGCGTCCGTCCAGTCGAATTCCCAGTGGCAATGCACGGCAATGTCAATGTCATCGCCCACGGCGGCGCGCAAATTTTCAAACCCCTTGCCGATTCGCGAGATGTCCTTGGGCGTCAGGTGGCCGGTAACAAAATCGTGCCCGGGCTCGCGGGCTTCGGGGTCATATTTCTTGGGGAATGCATCAGCGTCCGACTTGATGGCGGTGATGCCGAAAGGGTGGCTTTTGAGGACGGCGGCAAAATCCGCGCAGGAGGATGGATCGAGCAAGCCAATCGGGTCGGTCGTCCAATAGGCGCGAACCCCGTCGCGGTATTGCCCACCCAGCAGCTTGCACACCGGCACGCCCAGGAGCTTTCCCGCCAAATCCCACAGAGCGATTTCGACGCCGCTGATGGCCGTCACCGTCACACCCGCCTCCGATCCCGCTCCAGCGGTGGCCGCCTGCATCCGGGTGCAAAGCGGCTCGATGTTTAGAGGATCCTGGCCGATCACCAGGCCGCGCAGGTAACCGAGGATCACTGCCTTAACACCGTACCCCCAATAAGACTCGCCGATACCGCTGATTCCCGCGTCAGTATCGATCCTGACCATGGTCGAGGGCTGGTTTGGCCGCACGAACATGGTCTTCACGTCGGTAATTTTGACTTTTTTGAGCAGCGGCGCGGCCAAGGCCCGAAAGCCCGAGAGCGCCACCGAGCCCGGAACCGCCGCGGCAAGCGCTTTCAATAAATTTCTTCGAGGGACAGAAGGCATGATGAGGTCACCGTGTTATGAATTGTCGCGATGCGCGACGGTGTGAGTCTAGGTTAGCCGCGCAGAAGATGTCAACGTTGCGAAGTCTCTTCCCCCGGCCCAAGCTTCCGACGCAATCCTGTTCGCTTTTTTTGGGAACCGCCAAAACCTCTTTTGCGTTTCACCGTCTAAGGAATAAATGCTTGTTTCGGGAGGAGTGTGCCCATGGGCGCATTGGTTGGCGATATTCGTTACGCCGCGCGGGTGCTGGCAAAGAATCCGGTCTTTACGGCCGTCGCGGTGCTCACGCTGGCGCTGGGCATTGGGGCGAACACGGCAATCTTTACTTTGCTTGACCAGGTTCTGCTGCGCCTGCTGCCCGTGAAGGAGCCGCAGCAATTGACCCTGCTCACCATGCGCGGCCATCACTACGGCAGCAACTGGGGCGGCAACGCCATTTCCTACCCGATGT
>JASHTO010000474.1 GCA_030040515.1 Terriglobia bacterium | reverse complement strand
TCCCTTGGGAGGTGCCTGGCCCAATAAACTGCGGAATTTTATCGTCCGCAACCTGGAAATTTTTTTTATTCTCATTGTTGCCGCGATTGTAGTGGCGGTTTTCTACTATTTGCCTTACAAAATTGCCTTCCTGAATTTCTTTTACCTTCCGGTATTAGCCGCGGCTTACTTCCTGGGCAGGCGCAAGGCCGTGTTATGCGCGGTGCTCTGCATGCTCTCCGGCGTGTTGTTCGCTTATTACCGCGCCAGTTGGTTCGCGGTGGGCTCCTCGCGCCTTGACGCCTTGCTGGTTCTGAGCACTTGGGGCGGTTTCCTGATCCTGGCCAGCGCCTCGATCGGCACCCTCCAGGAAAAATTGCAGCACGGATTTGAGGAGACCCGGCAGCTCTACGAAGAACTGAAGCGCAGTCGTGGGGCGGAAGAAATGAAGGAGAAGGTCGAGAAGACTCTTTACGCCACCATGGACCCGGTGCTCGCCATGCTGGCCACGGAAGGCAAGCTGCGCTTCGAAAAGCGTGAAATCAGCATCATGTTCACGGGGCTCACCAATTTCTCCGGCTTCTCCGATAAGAACCGGCCTGAGGTGGTGCTCGAGGAATTGAACAATTTCCTCGGTTACATCGAACCCCTTGTGGAACTCTTCCGCGGCCATATTGACAAGCACATGGGTGAAGGCGTGATGGTGGAGTTCGGCGCGCCCATGGATTACGACCAGCATGCCCTTCTTGCCGTCTTGGCCGGGCTGAGAATGCAGCAAGAGGTGGAAAGAATCGATCTGCCTTGGCGGCTGCGTGTGGGAATTGCCACCGGCACAACGGTCGTGGGCATGTTGGGGGTCCAGCGCCAGGCCTACACCGCCTTGGGCGATCGCGTCAATGTGGCCAAGCGGCTCGAGGAGATAGGCGAAGCGGGGAAAATCTACATTGACGAGCCCACCTTCCGGGCCGTCGAGCCCTTCATCATGGCTGGCCAGCTTCGCAATCTCGGGCGGCAATCCGATCAGGAAAATTTGGACCAACTGACCGACCTGGAGGAGAAGCTTCGCAACGAGGGCGAGTCCGCCCACTTGCTCTACGAGCTGGGAAAAGCCGCCTTCAAGGTGCAGGATGCCACCGCCGCCATCGGCTACTTCGGGCGAGCCATGGCGCTCGACCCCAAATCGACGGAAATCAAACTCGCTTACGCCGATGCCAACATCAAGCGTGACGAATACGAACGAATCCAACTGAAGGGCAAAGTGCAGAGGGTGATGGTCTACGACGTCCGCGGAATCAAGGACCGCTGGAATGATCCCAAGGTCATTCCGCCCGCCGTGGCCGCGAAATTCGGCTCGGCCGAGCCCCTGATTGAAGTTCCAGGAGAAGTGGTGTTGGCGGTGGAAGCGCTGGATGGCGCCGTGGGCCACTGCCGCGTCACCGCTCTCCTTTCCTTCGCGATTGCGGATCGGCTGGGGCTGAACCAAGCAATGAAAGTCATCACCCTGCGGGCTGCTTATCTCCAGAGCCTTGGCAAAGGCGCGGTGCCCCACCACATTCTGAACGTCCCGAGGAGTTTGACCGACCAGGAGGCAGCGCTGATTGAGAAGTACGTCCTGGAAAGTGTGGCCGAATGCCGCAAAATGGGGTATACTGACCCCCAGCTTATCGAAATTGTCCACCACCATCACGAAGCATGGAACGGCAAGGGCTACCCGGACCGCCTGCGGGGAGAAGACATTCCGCTGGGCGCGCGCATCACCGCCGTGGCAGAGGCGTATAGCGCGCTCACCTCGTGGCGCCCCTACCACCCCATGAGAGATTTGCACGGCGCAATAAATGAGATTCGCAGCGACGTGGAGCGGGGGAAGTTCGACCCCAAAGTGGTCGAAGCCCTTGAAGAAGTCTTCCGATCACCCTCTTAACCCGGATTTTCCGGGATCATCAGTGCCTCGCGCCGCCCGGCGCAAAGCCCGGTGCGCCCCAGCATGAATTCCAGCAATTGCAAGCACCACAACGGAATCCGATGTCAGGAATCGCCGCCGCGGGGGCAAAGCCTTAAGTGGGCAACGGGGGAACCGAAGAATTATTTTCCGGCAAAGCCGGAGGCTTTTGCGGTGGCTGGCCCCTCAAAGGAGCCTGACCGCCAGAAAGAAACCTATCACCCCTTCTCCCCTCTCCCCGGGGGAAAGGGAAGAGGGGGAGGGGAGTTGGGGTCCGTTCGAAACGATTAAAGCCCACGACTTCCTGATTCCCGGAGCTGTCAAACTCCGACTGCCTCCTCGGCAAAGCCGGGGGATCTCCCAACGGATTAGCGCGAAGGGCGTTACCGCCATATTGACCGCCCCTCTTCAACCTATCGGCCCTCGGCTATCGGATTTCAATCACATACTTACCGAGGTAAAGCTTTGCCGGTTCCCCTTGGGCAGTAACCGTCGTCAGGGGCTTCGCCTGCTTAAGGCTGTCGTCTTTCTTGGCGGCGCACTCGCCCAGCTTCTCGCCGGCTTGGTTATAAATCTTGAATGGGGCGTCGGCGGTGCTGGTGGCGGCGGGGCGGTCCAGCCCAAAGCCGTAGCTGCCTACACCCAGGGCAATACCGCAAACGGAGATGGTGCCTTCCGTAATCAACATGCCGATGTATTTCTGCTGGATTTGCGAGGAGTACCCCGTCGTGTCGATGAGGGCCAGAACCAAACGCGTCCCTTTGGCGTTTTTCAAAACGGCGGCGTTCCGCTTCTCCACGGGGATGCGGTTTCCCTCTAGATAAAAGTCGTTCGGTACAGCGCGATTAAAGGCGTCGACGCTTACCGGCTCAAACCCGCCTTGGGCGCGCGCCGCATTCGGCCAGGCGACCAACAAGCAAGCCAATCCGAAAAGCATTATTTTCTTCCTCATGGGTTTTCTCCCTTGGATTCTGCAAGTCTGTAGCTTAGTGGCATGAGGCCGCAAGAACCGGGGCAAGTCTATCATGGATGGGCAGCAGCCTCATCAACGGTCACCACTTCGTGAAGCCGTATCTTAAGAGGCTTCACTGCACCAGGCAAGGGGACACATGGCTCGTGCGTGCCCAATCAAGCTGGTAGCCACGGTCAGTGCCGTCCTGACCGTGGGTTCTTCTTCGGGGGGCCGAGGAAAGGCCCGCGGTCAGAAAAACGCTGACCGTGGCTACCCGTTTATTTCTGCAGGTGCCCAAAGTTGATCAGCGCATTGAACACCAGCGCATAGGAGCCGATGGTTTCACCCCGATACAGGGGATTGTTACCGAACAACAGCACCTCACCCTTGCCGAAATGCGCCAGCACCACCACGGGGTGCTCTGCCGCAGCCTCGCCATTTTCAAGCAATCCGGACAAAAGCAAATCCTTCGATGCCGCATAGCGGAGAATGACCTGCGGGCGATCGTCGGGCGGGATCAGGAACGGGTTGTTGCGTTCCTCCTCCTCATTCAGGGGCGTCGCTTGCCAGGCTTTGGAATCGGGCAGCGGCGGAGCCTTCTCCTCGGGCCGTCCCTCGGGAGAATCTTCATCCTCAGGTCCTCCGCGGCCGGTGGGACGCTTGTAATCCTTGGCCGTAAGAATATGTCGGTTCACAGTGAGATTACTGATGGTAAAGGCCAGGCCATCGTCGCCGTATATAGGCACGCCCCCTTCATAACCGTAGGCGACGGGATTCTGATTATCCACCACCACGGAGTTCAGCACGCTGCCCACCACCTTGAGAGACCTTCGCGGCGCCACAAACACTCCGGGCGCCATACCTTCTTCAATGGCGAACTGCGCCGTGTCTTCCGAAGTGATCAGCAATCCGCCTTGTCGGACGAATTCCTTCAAGTGGGCCACACCCGCTTCACCCAGGCCGGGGCGCATATCCTCGGTGGAATCGAGCTTTCCGAGATGGGGAGTCAGCGAAGTGGTTTGCCAGGGCAGCGGGTTGCCCCACATGGGCAGACCGCCCACAATCGACTGTGGGGAAGCGTGGCCCACGGGCGCAAAAACAATTACATCGTATTTCGCGCGCAGGTCACCCTCCGCGGCAACGCTTTGCGTGCTGATGTACGTGAAGGGCACCTGCAACTTGTCGAATGCCAACCGCCACCAGCCCTCCGTCTGCGTCGAAAGCCACGTGTGCATGAACGCGACGCGGGGCGCGGCGGCGGGGTGAGATTTTACCGAGGGCGGACCGTCCACGCTGACCGCGGCCAGATCGAATTGCCGCAACCCGTCACGGAGCTTCGCTCCGTCCGCGCCGCCGATCACGAGCGACCCGGGGACGAACTTTTGCCCGGCGCTCTCGAATTTTTCTTCGCAAACCGCAACATTCGCCGAGCCGTGCAGCGCGTAAACCAGTGAAGCCAAGCTCACCTGGGCGGAATTGTTCACCGCGTAGAATGGTCCGGGGCCGGATTCCGGCGCGGTGATCTGGCTCAAGTCAGTGACCGGAGACATGGACGCGGAAAGGATGGCGCGGTCGGTGACGCGTGACACCTTGGCATTGAAGAGATCTCCGAATGACCACCCGGTGTCATCGTAAGGCTGCTTCTGCGGGTCATCCGGCGCCCAGAACTGGCGATCGAGCAAGGCGTCGGCAATCCGCGAGTACGGCTGGTCCATGCGAACCACGAAGCTCCCGGCGGGAAAGGTTTGGGAAGTGGGCGCGGGCGGCGTGCCGGGCTTGGATTCTTCGTTCGATTTGTGAGCAGGCGCGGGCAGTGCCACCGTCGCGGCCTGCGTCAGGCGGTGAATCTCCACGTGCTGTCGCGCCATTACCTCCAGCAACTGCATCTGGCGGTTCCAATACGCTTCATCCTGCGCCAGAACGTACGCGGCCGGCCCTTCGTTGGCGGGCTTCTGCACGGAGCGTTTGCTTTTGAGATAGAAATTGTTCAAGAACAGGCCGGAATTGCGCGCGAAATAGGAAAGGGTGGAGAGCAGCGCCGTTTCTTCATAGTTATTGTTGTCGCGCTGTGACCACAAGACTGTGGGATAGGGCGGATTCGGCCGGTACCAGGTTCGCGAATACTCGTCGGGCGACAAGATGCGTTTTTCCGTGTCCGCGCCGCCGTTGCCGAAGGTTTCATACAACCGGCTGATGCCGTTGTGCATGGCCGCGTGGAACATCAGGTAGCCCGGGCTCCACGTATCGAAGTCCCCGTGCGTGAAGGCTCCCGGCATGCCAAAATTCTGCATGCTCGCCATGTTGTCATAAGCGAGCATCGACCACTCGTCCGTCAGAATGGGATCGATCCAGGAATTGTACGGTCCGTCGCCCACCGTATTGTCGTAGAGAAATGGCACCGATTCGTGCAAATCGTGAAGAACCTGCGCGTGCCAAGCGAGATAGGTGTTCAGCACGCTTTTCGAAAGCTCCAGCGTCATGGCCATGGCATCGCGATTGTTGTCATGAGCGACGTAGTGGCCCCAATACACCAGGTGCGGATAATTCTGGCCGGGATGGGCTTTGTGCCATTGGTAGATGTCCACCATGCGGTCGCGCCCATCAACTTCCACCACCGGAGTGATGAGCGTGATGACGTGCGTGCGGATGTATTGAATGTAGGGAGCGTTGTCGACGGCGAGACGATAAGCGAGTTCCATCAAGGCCGTGGGGGCGCCGGTTTCAGGCGAATGAATCGTGCCGGTAATGTAATAGACCGGGACTCCCGCCCGTACCAGCCCGAGCGCCCTGGAATCGTTCAAATCGATTGTGCGAGGATCGGCAAGCTGCGCCAGGCGCGCGTCGTTTTCCCTGGTGTGGCTGAGGATGGACTCATCGGCCACCGCCACGGCGATCATCTCGCGGCCTTCCTCGCTGTGGCCGATCGTGAAAACCTTGATTCGCGGACTCACCGCCGCCA